>CAZLGN010000050.1:0-11165 GCA_964558865.1 uncultured Methylomagnum sp. | reverse complement strand
GATGACATGAACCAAATTCCGCCAAACGAATCGGTAAATCGCGGTAACTTTTCATGCCTTGATTGAAAATCTGAACATGGCAAGGGCAGTTCATCGGTTTAATCGCGTAATCCCGATTTTCAGAATGCGACGTGAAAATCATCGCGCCGAATTTGTCCCAATGACCTGATTTTTCCCACAATGAACGGTCAACCATTTGAGGGGTTCTGACTTCACCGTAACCATTTACGCGCAATTTTTCACGGATGTACTGTTCAATTTGTTGGTAAATCACCCAACCTTTTTCATGCCAAAACACCATACCTGGTGCTTCTTCTTGAATATGGAAAAAGTCCAAAGTTTTGGCTAATTTGCGATGGTCGCGTTTTTCAGCTTCTTCCAAACGAGTTAAATAGGCTTGTAATTCTTTTTTGTCTGCCCATGCCGTGCCGTAAATACGTTGCAACATTTCGTTTTTCGCATCAGCTCGCCAGTACGCACCTGCAATTTTCATCAATTTGAACGCGCCTAATTTTCCTGTACTTGGAACGTGCGGACCACGACATAAATCTGTGAAATTGCCTTGATTGTAAAGCGACAAATCTTGGTCAGCTGGGATTGATTCTATGATTTCGGCTTTGTATTTTTCGCCTTGATTTTTGAAAAAATTCACAGCTTCATCACGCGATAAAACTGAACGTGAAACGGGAATATTTTCAGAAACTAATTGCTGCATTTTCGCTTCGATAGCTGTTAAATCTTCTGGCGTGAAGGCACGAGAATAGGCAAAATCGTAGTAAAAGCCATTTTCAATAACAGGACCAATGGTGACTTGTGCTTCGGGAAATAATTGTTTGACCGCTTGTGCTAATAAATGGGCGGTTGAATGACGAATAACATCAACGCATTCTTCATCTTTGGCAGTAATAATTTGCAGTTGAGCGTCGTTTTGAATAATTGTGCTGGCATCAACGAGTTGTCCGTTGACTTTTCCTGCGAGCATTGCTTTTGCAAGCCCTGAACCGATAGATTGAGCAACTTCAAGCACGCTAAGAGGCGCGTCGTAGTTGCGTTGAGAACCGTCTGGAAGTGTAATAACTAGCATCGCTTATACCTTCAAATTGCACAATAAAAAAAAGCACTGACCAGCAGTGCTTTATAATTTGTTTGGTAGGCACGAGTGGACTCGAACCACCGACCCCCACCATGTCAAGGTGGTGCTCTAACCAACTGAGCTACGCGCCTGAAATTCTGTCATTTCAGTCCGCGAATTATATCAACTGATTCATTTTTGGCAAGATTTTTACGCAATTTTTTATCTTTTAGTAACGTTTTCTCATTCTGATGGCTTGACAATAGTAAGCCATTACCCAATTTTAAAGCGAGAAATGGTAACTGTTCTATAATCGTTTTATTTTTAACCAGAAAAATTCTACAAATGTTTGAAATAATAAATCCTGAAATTCTAGGCTATGTCGCCGCAACATTGACGACGGCTTCTTTTTTACCGCAAGCCATTTTAACCATCCGCACTCGTGATACTGACGGCTTGTCGTTATCGATGTATAGCACGTTCACACTAGGTGTTTTTTGTTGGTTGATTTATGGAATTTACTTATCAAACAATGTAATTATTTTCGCTAACGCCATTACGTTATTTTTAGCAACACTAATTTTGAGTTTTAAAATTTACAATTCATTTTTTAAGCGCGAAAAATAATCATGAAAACCTATCTTGTAGGCGGCGCAGTCCGCGATAAATTATTAAATCGTCCCGTGACAGAACGGGATTGGGTCGTTTTAGGCGAAACACCTGAATCCATGTTACAACGCGGATTTCGGACAGTCGGCAAAGACTTTCCTGTTTTTTTACACCCCAAAACCAACGAAGAATATGCCCTTGCTCGCACTGAACGTAAAACAGCTAAAGGCTATAAAGGTTTTTGCGTTGATGCGTCGCCAAGTGTGACATTAGAACAAGATTTATTACGACGTGACTTGACGATTAACGCCATCGCAATGACTGAAAATGGTGAATTGATTGATCCTTTCGGTGGTCAACGCGATTTAGAACAACGCTTATTTCGTCATGTTTCACCCGCATTTGTTGAAGATCCTGTGCGAATTTTGCGCGTCGCTCGATTTGCCGCCCGTTACGCGCCATTGGATTTTTCTATTACTGATGAAACTTTGCGGCTAATGTGTGAAATAGTAGACGCGGGCGAAGTGGATGCGCTGGTACCAGAACGTATTTGGGCAGAAGTAATTAAGGCTCTAAATGAAACAAAACCATCCGCATTTTTTTATACCTTACGAAACTGTGGCGCGTTAGCAAAAATTTTTCCTGAAATTGATGCACTTTTTGGCGTGCCACAACCTGAAAAATATCATCCAGAAATCGATTGTGGTGTGCATAGTTTGATGGCGTTAGAACAAGCCGCGTTATTGTCGCCACGTTTGGAAGTACGTTTTGCTGCCTTGGTTCATGATTTGGGTAAAGCGATTTCACCTAAAGAAAATTTGCCGCACCATTACGGACATGAACTCAGCGGCGTGTCATTGGTTGAAAAATTATGCGCTCGATTGCGTGTACCGAATAATTTTAAATCGCTGGCATTACACGTTACCCAATATCACACCCATTGCCACAAAGTACGCGAATTGAATGCCACGACGCTTGTTGATTTATTGCAAACATTGGGAGCATTTAAGCCGAATAATCATTTGCAAGAATTTGTATCAGCATGTGAAGCTGATGCGCGGGGGCGATTAAAATTTGAAAATGCGGTTTATTCATCGGGTGAATTTTTTATGAAAATCGCAGAAATTGCTGCCAATATCGATACATCAGCAGCGTTAAATTCAGGCTTAGAAGGCAAAAAAATTAGTGAAGCAATTCGACGAATACGTATTCATGCGGTGAAAATGGTTAGCAATGAAAACATCTAATTTTGTTACACAGGCGGGGCTAAAACCGTGCGAGTACCATTATTTTCTGCGGCACTCACAATTCCCGCATTTTCCATGTCTTCAATCATCGTTGCGGCACGGTTGTAGCCGACTTTAAAACGACGTTGCACACTCGAAATCGAGGCTTTGCGTGATTCCGTGACAAAACGTACCGCTTCATCATAAAGCGGGTCTGATTCTGAGCCACCGCCGTAACTGTTCCCACCGCCAAAACTGTCGCCCGAATCGCTACTTTCTTGCAGAATTTCTTTGAGATAATTCGTCGGACCCGTTTGCTTTAGAAATTCCACCACGCGATGCACTTCGTGATCGTCCACAAATGCACCATGGGCGCGAATCGGAATGCTAGTTCCAGACGGCAAAAACAACATATCACCATTTCCTAAAAGTGTTTCCGCGCCACCTTGATCTAAAATTGTGCGTGAATCAATCCGTGATGAAACTTGAAACGAAATCCGTGTCGGCACGTTCGCTTTAATCAAACCCGTTAAAACATCCACCGACGGACGTTGCGTGGCTAAAATTAAATGAATTCCCGCTGCCCGTGCTTTTTGTGCCAAACGGGCAATCAATTCTTCAACCTTTTTACCGACAATCATCATCATATCCGCTAATTCGTCGATGACAATTACAATGCTAGGCAAGGTTGAAAGCGTTGGAAAATCTTCGTCATCTTCAAGCGGATTTATCATTTGAAACATCGGGTCACGAATCGTTTCTCCACGTTCTGCCGCATCTTCGATTACCTGATTAAAGCCCGCTAAATTTCGCACGCCCATTTTCGACATTAACTTATAACGGCGTTCCATTTCACCGACTGCCCAGCGCAGCGCATTACTCGCTTCTTTCATGTCGGTGACAACAGGCGTGAGCAAATGCGGAATATCTTCATAAACCGATAATTCCAACATTTTTGGGTCAATCATAATCAAGCGAACTTGGTCAGGATTTGCCTTGTAAAGCAAACTCAAAATCATGGTGTTAATCGCAACCGATTTACCTGAACCCGTTGTCCCTGCAACAAGTGCGTGCGGCATTTTTCCTAAATCGGCGCAAATTGGCACGCCCGCAATATCTTTTCCCATCGCCAACGTGAGCATGGATTTCGATTTTTCAAATGCAGGCGATTTCAACAATTCGCGTAATGTCACCATTTCGCGTTCACGGTTTGGAATTTCTAAACCCACAACGGGTTTACCTGGAATAATTTCTACAATTCGCACGCTTGTTACGGATAAAGAACGCGCCAAATCTTTAGATAAACTGCTAATTCGACTGACTTTTACACCCGCTGCGAGTTGCAATTCAAAACGTGTAATCACGGGGCCTGGATGAAATCCTACGACCGTCACAGCAACATTGAAATCAGCCAAAATATCTTCAACGAGGCGCGACATATCTTCTAAATCGTCTTGCGAATACCCAACCACTTTTGTATCAATTTCATCGAGTAATTCGAGTGTTGGTAATTTATTTTTCTTTGGATAAATGACGGCTTTCGGTTTCTTTTCAATAGGCTTTTTGACGGCTTTTTTTTCTATCGCCGTCACCTTTTCGACAGTTTTTTCTGCTTGTTCAATGACTTCTGCTTTAACGTGTTTAACCGTTTCGACCAATTTATCAAACTTTTTACTTAGCGGTGTTTTGGCAGGTTTATCGATTTTTTCGGCTATGTCTAATTGCTCTGGCACAGATTTTTGCTTGAGTTTCTTTGGTGTTTTTTTTTCAGCGATTGGTTCTTCAATTTCGCCCATTAAATCATCGATTGCCGCGTCATTTTCATCAACAGTTTCTTCTTCTTTTTCATCAAAAATTTCTTCTGTCGGCTCTGATTTTGGTTTAGGCGGATTTTTTTTGCGAACGACAGGGGCTTCTTTCGGTGTTTCATTAACGAATTGCAATGCCGCAGGTTGTGTTGCATGACGTTGTATAACACCCGACAAACTGTGATAAAACGTGCCACCAATTGAAAAACTGTGTTTGCCAATAAAATCAAGCGCGGAAAGTAATGAAATTTCAGTAACCAAGCGCAAACCTGCAAATAAAATCACCAACAAAAACAGTGTTGCCCCCGAATTGCCAAAAGCAACGGCTAAACTTGCCCCGACTTCCTGCCCTAAAATGCCGCCTGTGTTGCGCGGCAATTCAATTCCAGTGTGTAAAAAATAAAAATTAAACAACGCATCCGCAGAAACAATTGTTGTAATTGCCCCTAGCCAATGCAGCGTCAACATAGTGCGAGACTGTTCAGGACGACGATTGCTATACGTTAAATAACCTTGCCAAATAATAATAAATGGGAATGTGTAGGCACAAAGCCCAAAAAAACTGAGCATAAAATCGGCAAGCCACGCGCCGAATACGCCGCCCGAATTTGAAATACTTTGAATTGAGCCGCTATGCGTCCACCCAGCATCATCACTATGGAAAGTAATGAGTGAAATTAAAAAGAATAAAGCCGCAGCAATGACGCTAAGTAGTGCGACTTCACGCAATCCTCGAAACGTTTTTTCTTCCATCACAGCTGCCATAATAAATACTCGTTCTTTAAAATTTATGAGATAAAACATAATTATAGAGTAACAATCGAACTATTTACATTAAATTTTGTGTTATCAAAAAATATGGACTTAAAAAAAAAATACATTTTCAAGTCAGTCGGGTTTGACATGGTTTTTTTTTTATTGCATCTTATGCACTCCCATTTGTCTATTTAGGTAGTAAAAATCATGCAAAAAGAAGAATTTGCGAAATACATTCGTGTTCGCGCAAAAGAGTTAGGTTTAAGCATCACAAAACTTGCTTTACAAACTGGAATTTCACGTCAATCGTTGTACGACTTGTTCAGCGGTACAACCGAACAAGCGAAATTATCCACCATTATCAATCTTGCAAATACCTTGCAGGTACATCCGATTTATTTGTTCCGTCATTTATTGGATCAAATGGAATCGCCACGTTATGGTTCACCACAAGCGGGTTCGCCAGATTCAATGCAGTTTATTCGTGATGTAACCATTCCTGATAATGTTGAAATCAAAGTCGGCACTGTGTTCACAAAAACATGGGAAATTCAAAATGCTGGCAGCACCACATGGACGGGGCGTAAGTTGGTTTGTATGGATCAACCTGTTGATTCAACTTACACGCCACCGCGTGCAAAAAAATTAACAACCTGTCGCGGTTTAACACCTAGCGCACGCGAAGTGGAAATCAAAGAAACGAAAGCGGGCAAAACGGTAAAAGTAAGTGTCGAACTTACGGCACCGAATTATCCTTGCAGCGTACTTTCTTATTGGAAAATGACGGATGAAACAGGCAATCTTTGTGCGTTAGCTAGCGAAGGTCTTTCTTGCTATGTTCAAGTTGTAGAATAAGAAAGATTTTGTTTTGATATAAAAAAACCGCCTCTTGAAAAAAAGGCGGTTTTTTATTGCGCGACTATTTTTAACCTAATTTCGATTTGAGAATTTTATTGATTTCAGCGGGGTTTCCTTTCCCTTGCATCGCTTTCATGACTTGTCCAACGAAGAATCCAAACATTTTTTCGTTGCCGCCGCGATATTGTTCAACTTGTTTTTCGTTTGCCGCTAAAATCGTGTCAATAATCGCTTCAATTGCTCCTGTGTCGGTGATTTGTTTCAAACCTTGTGTCTCAATAATTTCATCGGCAGATTCTGAACCATTCCATAAAAATTCAAACACTTGTTTGCCAATTTTGCCCGAAATCGTATCGTCAGCAATTCGTGCTACCAAACCCGCAAAACGTTCCGCGTTAATTGGTGAAGCGATAATGTCTAATTCAGCACGATTCAACGCCGCTGATAATTCGCCTGTAATCCAATTTGCACAAATAATGCTGTCGCAGTTTGCCAGTTTGACGACATTTTCAAAGTAATCCGCCATTTCGCGTGACGACGTAAGAATCGTTGCACTTTCATCGTTAAGTTTGTAATCCGCTTTAAAACGCGCTTTTTTCGCTTCAGGTAATTCAGGTAATGTGGCGCGAATTTCCGCTTTTAATTCGTCGCTAATGAAAACAGGCAGCAAATCGGGGTCAGGAAAATAGCGGTAATCATTTGCCTCTTCTTTGCTACGCATTGAGCGAGTTTCGTCTTTCACCGAATCATATAAGCGAGTTTCTTGAACAATTGTGCCGCCATTTTCAATCACTTCAATTTGGCGTTCAATTTCGTGGTTAATCGCTTTTTCGACAAATTTAAACGAATTGATATTTTTAATTTCAGCGCGTGTTCCGAATTCAGCTTGACCTTTTGGACGAACGGAAACGTTTGCGTCACAACGAAATGAACCTTCCTGCATATTGCCGTCACAGATTTCTAAATAACGCACGAGTTCATGAATTTTTCGCATATAAGCCACCGCTTCTTTCGCAGAACGCATATCAGGTTCTGATACGATTTCTAAAAGCGGCGTTCCAGCGCGATTCAAATCAATCCCCGTCAAACCGTGAAAATTTTCATGCAACGATTTTCCCGCATCTTCTTCTAAATGCGCTCGTGTTACGCCAATTCGTTTCGTTTCACCATCGACTTCAATATCTAAAAAACCTTTACCGACAATCGGCAATTCAAACTGGCTGATTTGATAACCTTTCGGCAAGTCGGGATAAAAATAATTTTTTCGCGCAAAAACAGAATATGGCGCAATTTCAGCGTTAATCGCGGTACCAAAAATGACCGCTTTTTGCACAGCATCTTCGTTCAGCACAGGCAAAACGCCTGGCATTCCCAGTGAAATAACGCACGCTTGCGTATTTGGTTCTGCACCATAAGCCGTCGATGCGCCTGAAAAAATTTTAGAATTTGTCGCTAATTGAGTGTGAATTTCTAAGCCAATCACGGCTTCCCATTGTGTGTTCATATTTGTTCCTTTGAGTAATAAAAAATGACTTTCGCGCTATTTTACACATTGTTAAATTTGATGTTTAATCGGCATCGCATTCTAAATTCAAGAAATTCATTTTTTTGCCGTTACAGCCGCTTACTAACAAAAGGAAAACTCCCATGAATCACCCTATTTTGAAGCCGCTTTTAATCGGCGTTTTGTTGACAACGTTGTCAGCGTGTTCATCCGTTACAAATTCATATTCCGAAGGTTATTCCGTTCAAACAGCAGGTAAAAGATTGGTTGCGTCAGGTTATGGTACCGCTGAAAAAAGCGATAAATACTCATTGCCGCAAATAAAATTGATGGCGATGCGCTCGTCAAAATTAGACGCTTATCGCAGTTTAGCTGAACAAGTTTATGGTGTGCGATTGCGCGGTATGACGACAGTTGAAAACATGATTGTGACGCACGATAGTTATAAATCGTACATTGATGCCTATTTGCGTGGTGCGAAAATTCTACGCACTGTGGCGATTAACCACGATAAATATGCGGGCGACGATGCGTTTGAAACCGTCGTTGAAATTGAACTCACACCCCGTTTTTACGAGTGTATGAACGGTTCACCATCGTTAATTAACGAGTGTTTGCAACAACCAATGCCGCAAGCTCCAGAACCTGAATTATTAACACCTTTTTCGAGCGTTTCACCCAACCTGAAAAACGAAACAACATTTGTCGCGAGCGCAAATTCAACGCCCGCGCATTGCAATAGCATGGATTGTTACGAATATCCCGTAACATCTGGTTTTAATCGTCCTTTACCCGTTGTGGAATAAACGCATGACTACGCACTTATTTCGATTCGCAACATTGAGTGCGTTATTGTGCATAACGGCTTGCTCAAGTCAGTCTATTACTCAACCGTCGGCAATTGCGTCATCTCAAGCTATTGCAACCGTTGAAGGGCAAGCCGTAATTCAAAATGGCGCGATTTTGTTGGCGAAAAAACAAGCTCTGCAAGACGCAATTCGTGTGGCTTCACAGCAATCGTCTGTCGCTATTCATAGTCAATCGACCGTCAAAGATAATAACTTGATGTTCGATTCGACTACGATGCGAGCGGCAGCGACAGTGAGTAACACAAAAATTTTGAAAGAATGGCAAGCCGATGGCATTTATCACGTTAAAGCGATGGTTGAATTATCGCCGTCGGGAATGTGTCAGCAAACCTATCGCAAACGTATTATTGCTACTGCCTTTCCGCGTGTCGTTCAAGAACAAATCAGCGATTACGAAACCAACGATTTAGACAACGGTATTCCGCGTGAAATCAATAATTTGTTAATGGAATCAAGCCAGTTTATCGGCATCAATGCGACGAATGTGGCACTTTATCCGCGTCCTGATTTAGCTCCCGCCTTGCAAGAAAACACGGATTATCAAGTGTCAAAAGTCATGCAAATGGCGAATAAATCGGGCGCACAATTTGTGCTATCTGGCGTGATTCGTGATTTAGAAATTGCCACTGACGAATACATGACAGGCAGTGGCATTGATGCGTTAGTGAACAGTTGGGCGCGTCATATTTCGGGCAAACGCAATATCGGCATTGATGTTTATGTTCATGACGGCATGACAGGCGCATTATTGTTACAACGCCGTTATGTCGATAAAGCCGAAGGCAGCGTGATGATTCCAGCAAGTTATACGGTTGGTAGCGACGGTTTTCGGACGACGGAAACAGGCAAAAAAATTACTGAAATTATCAACCGAGCAAGCAGCGATATTCAGCAAGCCTTGAATTGTTATCCGTTTTCAACCCGTATTGTAGAAATCAAAGGCGATAAAATTTTTATCGATGCGGGCGCACAAGAAAAACTCAATGTGGGTGATCAGCTGATTGTTTATGGTGCGACAAATAGCAACGGTTTATATTTGGATGGTGGCAGCAGTTACATTGCGAACGATAAACAACCGATTAGCGTATTGACTATTCAAAACATTACGCCACGTTATGCCATTGGAAGTATTGAAGGTTCGGTCAGTAAATTAGGAATTAAGACGGGTGATTGGGTTCGCTCGCAGTAATTGCTCTAACTTAAAAATCCTTTTAGACTAGTTTCACGCACTGCCGCTTTTTAGCGGCAGTTTTGTTTCTATCGCAACAGGTATTTCATGACTACGACAACAAAATTTTGGGGAATTGTTCCAGCGGCAGGCGTTGGAAAACGAATGAATGCTGACTGCCCGAAACAATATCTGTTATTAAATTCCGCAACGGTCATTGAACACACCCTAACACGGTTAATTGATGCTCAAATTTTTGAAAAAATTGTTGTGGCAATTTCCGATGGTGATCCGTATTGGAATACTTTGCCCATCTCAAATCATGAAAAAATTACGCTTGCCGAAGGCGGTAAAGAACGTGCCGATTCGGTTTTAAATGCGTTGACGGCAATTGAATTGCAAGCAAATTCGCACGATTGGGTGTTGGTTCATGATGCGGCGCGTCCGTGTATTACGACGCACGATATTAAAAAATTGATTTTTGAATTGCGTGATGACGAAGTGGGCGGCATTTTGGCGTTGTCGTCACACGATACGTTGAAAGAAGTAAGTGAAAATCATATTGTTGGCACGTTAAATCGAAATCGAGTTTGGCGAGCGTTGACACCACAAATGTTTCGTTATGGCGCGTTGAAATCAGCGTTGGAATTATCTCAAGGCAATGCCGAAATTACCGATGAAGCAAGCGCGTTAGAAGCTCAAAATTTATCACCAAAAATTGTTGAAGGTCGTTCAGATAACATTAAAATTACACGTCCCGAAGATTTGGCTCTGGCGCAGTTTTATTTGGCGCAACAGAACTTGATTTAAAAATAAAAAAGCCGCTTTTTTCGTGATTTGATTCGCAACAAGCGGCTTTTTTGTTTATTCACAAATCAAGAAATTAGCCTGTCATATTCGACGTGAGTTCCAATCCAAACCCAAAGAAAACCGCCCTCAATTCGTGTCGCAAGAGCGCGATAATCTGAACCAACTCGCGCCGACCAAAGTTTTCCCACTTTTTTGAATTGAAGCGACGGATGAGCAGCATCATTTTTTAACAACTGAAAATTTTTGTCAGCAAGTTTGCGAATCTCAATTGGTAATTCGTCATAAGTCGCCCAAAAACTTGATGCTGTTTCGTGTTTCACAATTGCCTCGTTTTACCCGCTCGATGTTCTGCAAGTGCTGCATCAATTAAAAAATCCAGCTTGCCAGCGTTTGAATCGGATTCAATTTTTTTGTCCCAACGGGTTTGTTCAAATTCCTTAAACCACGCTCGAAGTTTAGAAAATGAATCATCATCTAGTTCTGTG
>CAZLGN010000049.1:0-11222 GCA_964558865.1 uncultured Methylomagnum sp. | reverse complement strand
GGCAAACCGCTGATGGCTTGATTTAATGCCGATAACTTTCAGTTCGCTGTACTAGCGCAACTAAAAGCGTTCAAGAATGCGCGAATCAACCAGCTTTATTTACTCAAAACCGACAACCTGAAACCGATTATTTAGCATTACCGCGTGTTTCTTCTGAAAATCGCCGTTTTATTCCGATAGCATATTTATCCGCTGATGTTATCGCTCATGAAAAACTGTTAATTATCGAGAATGCAGACCTTTATTATTTTGGCGTTTTAATGTCAACAATGCACAATGCTTGGATGCGAACTGTGGCTGGTCGATTAAAAAGCGATTATAGTTATTCGCCTTCTGTTTATAACAATTTTCCCTTTCTAACACCCAACGCAAAACAAATCGCGGCGATTGAAACCAAAGCGCAAGCCGTTTTAGATGCGCGTGCGGTTCATGAAAATTCAACACTTGCTGATTTGTACAATCCGTTGACGATGCCTGCGAATTTAGTCAAAGCGCATAATGAATTAGATAAAGCGGTTGATTCAGCTTACAACTTCACAGGCAAAAAAGACGACGCGGCACGGGTGGCGTTTTTGTTTGAGAAATATCAGGAATTGGTTGCGCCGTTGGTGGAGGTTGAGAAGATGAAAACTAAAAAGGTGAAAAATGAGCTACGCAATTGAGCAACAAGACTGGCAAAGTTTGCCAGAACACGCGCAACGTGAAATTTATGATTTTTTTCTATTCATAAAACAACGCTACGAACAACACGCCACGCAAACAAATGATTTAAATGAAACACTCGCCTTTTCAAATCACAGCGCAAATCTTGTTGAAGAATGGGCAAGCGAAAAAGAGGACGAAATATGGACGTAAAAACCGCCGATGTTGTGTTGTGCGAGTTTTATTTCAGTGATTTAAAAGCGACTAAAAAACGTCCTGTTTTGGTTTTGAAAGACAATTTGCCGCACGGTGATTTTGTTGGTTTGCCGATTAGCAGTCAGTTAGACAAATTACTTGCGGGTGAATTTGAAATAGAGAATTCGATGTTTCAAATTGGCGGCATTCCAAAAAAATCGAAAGTGATTGTTCGTAAGCCGTTTGTGGTTTCAAAAAATGTGGTGATTAAAAAATACGGCGCGTTGAATTATCAACATTTTGCAAATTATCATCGATTATTTTGTGAGTATTTTGGCTGTGGCTAAGATTGAAAATATCAGTAATTGGTTGCGCCGTTGGTGGCAGATAAAATATAACGAAAATGAGTGGAGTTCGCGCAATTTCATGGAAGTGATTGAACGTCTACAATCGAAATTTTGGTTATCAAATTGTTTTGAAATGGCATTGTTTTTGCACGTAAATAGCCATAATACCAAACCCTCTTTTTTAAAAAATCCCCATATTGCCGATAAAAGCTGGATTTCAATGAATTTTGGCGGTTTGTTTTTTATGAAAAATGACGCATTAAAATTTTCAAACCAATAACCGCATTATTGTGATCTACAATCGTTATTGCGATTTTGGGTAACTATAATTTAAATAACTCGGACAAAATAAAAATTATGATGAAAATATCTCGCCTGACTATTACTGCTAGATTTGGCATTATTTTAGGTGTTTTGATTGCAGGCTTTTCGCTCTTTGGTGCAGCGACATTGACTGCAATGAATACATTTAATGTCAACGGCTCTATTTACCACCGAATTGTTCAGGAGAAAGATTTTGTTGCTGATATTTTGCCGCCGCCTGAATTTATTATCGAATCCTATTTAGTCGTGTTGCAACTCAATCAGACGCATAGTGCTAACGAAATTGGGGCATTAACCAATGAATTTCAAAAATTAAAAGCCAATTACCAGACTCGCCACGATTATTGGCAAAAAAATATGCAAGTATTAAAACCTGAATTAGCGTTGCTTTTTGATAAGTCTTATCAAGCGGCAATGGCTTTTTATACCGAAGCAGAAGAACAATTTATTCCAAACATTCAAATCGGAAATTTAGAAGCCACGTCAAATAGTTTAGTAAAAATGCAGGCAAGTTATCAGCAACACAGATTAGCGATAGCGGACACGGTAAATTTCGCCACGCTTCAATACAAGAAAAAAGAAGCCGATGCTCAAAATTTGATTGAACAAAATGACATTTTTTTGTTGAGTATTTTCATTTTTAGTGTCGGAATTGCCTGTTTTTTAACGTTTATGATTAGTCGCAGTATTATTCGTGAATTAGGCGGTGAACTTTGTGAAGCGATTGCATTATCAAAAGACATTGCAGAAGGCGATTTTCGTTCTGTTTCTTTGGATGGCGTATATCCAGACAGTTTGATGAGCCACATGAAAAAAATGCAATTTCAACTTTTAGAACGCAAAGTAGCTGCAAGTAATTTAAGAGATGAAATTATGCGGGTTAAAGTGGCTCTTGATAACGTGAATACTGGTGTGATGATTGCTGACAATAATTTCGAAATTGTTTATGCAAATAATTCCGTTATAAAAACATTAAGTGAAAATGAAGAAGCTATTCATCATCAATTACCTAATTTTAATAGTCAGCGTTTAATCGGCGCGGTGATTGATGATTTCCATCAAAATTCAAAACGTCAGCGTGATATGCTCAAATCCTTAACGCGCGAATACAAAGCGAGCATGATGATAGGCGGTCGTCACATGATTGTTATCGCAAATCCTGTTGTTGATGAAAATGGCGAGCGTTTAGGGATTGTTGCAGAATGGTACGATCGAACCGCCGAAGTGATGGTTGAAAAAGAAGTGGCAGAAATTGTTGTTGCGGCGGGAGCAGGGGATTTTACTAAACGTTTAAATCTTGCAAATAAAGAAGGCGTTTTGAAAGATTTAGGCAGCGGCATTAACCAATTGATGCACACAAATGAAACCAGCTTGAGTGAAATTGCTCACGTTTTACAAGCGTTATCAATCGGCGATTTAACCCAAAAAATCACTAACGATTATTCTGGAACCTTCGGGCAATTAAAATACGATGCAAATTTAACCGTCGAAAAAATTACCGAAATCGTGCATCAAATCCAAATTGCTTCAAATAGCATCAATTCTGGCGCACAAGAAATTGCCGCAGGCAACAATGATTTATCACGCCGCACAGAAGACCAAGCTGCAAGTTTAGAAGAAACTGCTACGAGTATGATGCAGCTTACCAATACGGTTCAGCATAATGCAGAGAATGCGAAATATGCGAATCAACTGACTGAAAATGCGAGAACGATTGCAGAAAAAGGGCGGGTGGTGGTTTGCGAAGTCGTGAAAACAATGGAAAGCATTAACGAATCGTCGCGCAAAGTCGTTGAAATTATTTCAGTCATTGACAACATTGCATTTCAAACCAACATTTTGGCATTGAATGCCGCTGTTGAAGCCGCGCGAGCAGGCGATCAAGGGCGTGGTTTTGCTGTTGTGGCGACGGAAGTTCGCACTTTAGCGCAACGTGCCGCTGCCGCAGCAAGCGAAATTCAAATTTTGATTAGTGATTCCGTTGGAAAAGTCGATGACGGAAGTTTATTAGTTGCCGAAGCGGGAAAAACAATGCAGGAAATTGTGACGGCAGTTCAAGGTGTGAAAATAGTGATGGCAGAAATTACCGCCGCGTCGGTTGAGCAAAGTGCGGGAATCGCACAAGTCAATTACGCAATTACTCAAATGGATGATGTTACCCAACAAAATGCCGCGTTAGTCGAAGAAGCGGCAGCAAGTGCAGAATTGCTGGAAGATCAAGCACAAAAATTATCAGTGACGGTATCAACCTTTAAAACATAACTTAGATTAAAAAAATGAAAAAAATACTTCAACTTACAATCAAAGCAAGATTCGGCATCATTTTAAGCGTTTTAATTGTTGGCTTTTCACTCTTCGGGATTGCGACGATGACCGCGATGAAAACCTTGAATGTGAATGGCACAATTTACCATCGCATTGTGCAAGGCAAAGATTTGATTGCGGATATTTTGCCACCGCCAGAATACATTTTGGAATCGTACTTAGTTGTTTTGCAGCTCACACATGCAACGAATGCAGACGAAATTTCAGCATTGGTAAATCGCTTTCACGTTTTAAAAGATGAATACGATACGCGCCACACTTATTGGCAGAATGAAACATTGGAATCCGAAATAAAAACACCGCTTTTAGAGCGTTCTTATAACGCAGCACAAGCCTTTTACCGCGAAGCACAACAGCATTTTATTCCAAGTGTTCAAGCAGAACGTCATGACGAAATGATGAATAGTTTGGCGAAAATGCGAGCAAGTTACGAACAACATCGGCTTGCAATTGATGAAGTGGTTCAGGAGACTACAAAACAAAACCATCAAGATGAATCACACGCCGAAGCATCATTGATTAGTTATAACGCAGGTTTATTCTCGATTTTCATTTTTAGCATTACGCTCGCGTCGTTATTAACGTGGTTCATTAGTCGTGGCATTTTAAATTCTCTTGTTGCGGCACAAAAAATTGCTAACGCGATTGCCGTCGGTGATTTGAGTTCAACAATTGATACCACGCAAACTGACGAAATTGGGGATTTATTGCGTTCAATGAATCGGATGCAACAAGCGATTAACGCTTTTGTGTTGGCGCAAGATGAAATGGCGGCAAAACATGCAGCGGGTTTTGTAAAAGCGCAACTCGATGTATTGAAATTTAGTGGCACTTATGCGCGAATGGCGCACGAAATAAATGAATTGGTTCAATCTCGAATTGTGATTAACCGTCAAATTTTGGATATTATCAGCCAATATGCGAAGGGCGATTTTTCGCTGGATATGAAGGTATTGCCAGGCGATACAATTGTAATTACGGAGACAATGAACAGCATTAAACAAGCGTTGCTTTCTATCAACAAAGAGATTGATATTTTAGCGAAAGCAGGCGCAAATGGTGATTTTTCAAAACGTGCCAATACGGCAAATTTTGAATTCATGTTTCACGATATGCTCAGTGATTTAAATCGATTGTTTGCCGCGTGCGATACGGGATTCAGTGACATTTTGCGTGTGTCGAATGCGTTGGCGCAGGGCGATTTAACCAAAACGATTGATACAGATCCGCCTGGAATGTTTGGCAAAGTTAAAGGCGGCATCAACTGCACCGTTGAAAATTTACAAGCTCTCATGGGCGAAATTAAGGATTCAACGAAACTTATCAATACAGCGGCTGAAGAAATTGCAGCGGGGAATAACGACTTATCGCAGCGAACAGAAAAGCAAGCAGCAAGCCTCGAAGAAACAGCGGCAAGTATGACCGAACTCACCCGCACGGTGCAGCATAATGCGGAAAACGCTAAAGAAGCGAACAGTTTGGCGCGTGACGCAGAACGTATTGCCAGCCAAGGCGGTATTGTGGTCGGGAATGTTGTTAAAACAATGGAAAGCATTAACGAATCGTCTCGCAAAGTGGTTGAAATTATTTCAGTTATCGACAATATCGCGTTCCAAACCAATATCTTAGCGTTAAATGCAGCGGTGGAAGCCGCGCGGGCAGGTGAGCAAGGACGGGGCTTTGCTGTTGTCGCAACAGAAGTTCGTAATTTAGCGCAACGTGCCGCCGCTGCCGCTGGTGAAATTAAAATGTTAATCAGTGATTCTGTGGATAAAGTTGAAGACGGCAGTCAGCTTGTCAATAAAGCAGGGAAAACGATGCAAGAGATTGTTCAATCCATTCAAGGCGTAACGAAGGTAATGGCAGAAATTACCGAGGCTTCAGTAGAACAAAGTTCTGGCATTGCTCAAGTTAATCAAGCGATTGCTCAAATGGATGATGTGACACAACAAAATGCCGCATTAGTTGAAGAAGCTGCTGCAAGTGCCGAATCGTTAGAAGAACAAGCCCAAAAATTATCCATTACCGTTGCAAATTTCAAAACCGTTAAATAATGAAAATGACAACAATACGAAAATCATTAAGTAGCAAACATTCACTTACCATTTTATTTGTCAGTTGGTGTCTTTACAGCGCGGGAATGCTGGGTTGGATGGCGTTCAATGACACGACTACGCCGCCACATTGTCTGACTTTGTTAGACAAGGAGAAATTACTGTGAAAATTAACGAAGAGACTTTACTAAAACCCATTCGCGCCCAAACCGACAGAATTATGATTATTACGCTTGGCGTGATGTTAGTGTTTTCAATTGGTGTGGGGTGGTTTTATGACGAATTGATGATGGCATTATTGATTGGCATCCCCGCATTCGTGGTGCCATTTTTTATTTGGCGCGTGGCAGCGGGTTCGTTTTTATTGCGTTTAACCATTGCAACGGCGTTCGTCGTACATGTTGCCATTCACATTCAAGCTAGTCACGGCTTAATTGAAATGCACTTTGGTGTATTTACGGTTTTAGCGTTTTTACTGCCATATCGAGATTGGCGCGTAATTTTTTACGCAGCGGCTTTAATTGCTGTGCATCATTTAGTTTTAAATTTTCTACAAGCCGCTCATTACAACATTTGGATTTTTAGAAATGGCGCGGATTTCGGCATTGTCTTATTACACGCCGCTTTCGTTGTGTTTGAAGCATCAATTTTAATTTTATTGGCGTTGCAATTTAAAAAAGAATTGGTGCATTTAGCGACCGTTTCAGAAATTGCCGAACTGATTGCAGAAGGCGATTTGAGTTCTCAAATTATTGATGAAGATGAGGATTTTGTGAATGTGTTATTTCATTCGATGCAACGCATTCAAAATTCTCTGAATAATTTTGTTGAAGCGCAACAAGATTTAGCAAATAAACACGCGCAAGGATTTATCAGCGAACGGATTGATGCCAGCAAATTGTCGGGCGTTTATGGCAAAATTGCCACGCAAATAAACGATTTAGTGAACACGCACATTGAGGTAAAAATGCAGGTGGTTGATACCGTTTCACAATATGCTCGCGGCGATTTTTCAATGGATTTTGTACGATTACCCGAAGAAAAAGCCAAAATTACGGAAGCCATTGATGCTGTTAAATATGCGTTAATCGCGATAAGTAAAGAAATTGAAATGTTGTCAGCCGCTGGCGCAGAAGGGGACTTTTCTAAACGGGGTCATGCCGATAATTTTGAATTTATATTCAAAGATATGTTGACCAATTTAAATAATTTAATGGCAACGAGTGAAGGGGCTTTTGGCGATGTGTTAAAAATATCAAGCGCGTTAGCACAAGGGGATTTAACACAAATCATCACAACACATTATCCTTCTGGAACCTTTAACAATGTGAAAAATGGATTGAATGGAACAGTTGGAAATTTAAAAGCGTTAGTCGGTGAAATTAAAGAATCGAGCGACACTATTAACACCGCGACGCGAGAAATTGCGGCTGGAAATAATGATTTATCACAGCGTACCGAGCAACAAGCCGCGAGTTTAGAAGAAACTGCCGCAAGCATGACCGAACTTAATAGCACCGTTCAGCACAATGCCGAAAATGCGAAATATGCGAATCAACTAACTGCAAATGCCCGCGAAATCGCAGAAAAAGGGCGAACCGTTGTCGGTGAAGTTGTAAAAACGATGGAAGGTATTAACGAATCGTCTCGCAAAGTGGTTGAAATTATTTCTGTCATTGACAACATTGCGTTTCAAACCAATATCTTGGCATTAAATGCAGCGGTGGAAGCCGCCCGCGCTGGCGAACAAGGACGCGGTTTTGCGGTGGTTGCAACGGAAGTTCGGAGTTTAGCGCAACGTGCCGCGACCGCTGCGGGCGAAATTCAAATGTTAATCAGTGATTCGGTGGAGAAAGTCGATGACGGCAGTCAACTTGTCACGCAGGCGGGTAAAACCATGCAAGAAATTGTGTCAGCGGTTCAAGGCGTAACCAATGTGATGGCGGAAATTACTTCCGCTTCGGTAGAACAAAGCTCTGGCATTGCTCAAGTCAATCAGGCGATTGCTCAAATGGATGATGTTACCCAACAAAATGCGGCGTTAGTTGAAGAGGCGGCAGCAAGTGCTGAATCGTTAGAAGAACAAGCCCAAAAATTATCCATCACGGTAGCAAATTTCAAAACAGCTTGAATTGAATCCGCCACCTTTTAGAACTAAATTCGCAAAATTTTATGACCACTTTTACTCTCGAAATTGATGCTATTGGCTTGAATTGCCCGATGCCATTATTAAAACTTAAAAAAGCTCTCAACCAATTAAATTCAAACGACATTGTGAAAATTCTTGTTACAGATCCCGCAGCACATTTAGATTTTGGTGTGTTTTGTCAGCAGGTTTCGCATGAAATCATCAGTGTTACAAAAAACGAAAACATTCAGACGTTTCTTATTAAGAAAGCCTAGAAAATTTATGGCGCGGAAATCACCTTTTTCGTGGTTTCTACGTCGCGTTGTTCGCTGTCGCCATAATCTTCAACCTCTGCTAAAAACCTATGGAAATCAATGTTTCCCATAAAGTTTTTTCCAAATCGCGTTTAGGTACATCCACTACTTTATCCGTACTCGGTTTGGGAACAGGCGTTGCACTCGGTTTCAAATCACCTTGAATGCTTTTTACTTGGTCATTTTCAAAGAAAATCGATACTGCTTTTTGTTCAATATCAGCACCGCCTTTTCTGGCGGAATAAATATAGTCCCAACGATTTTGATGAAAAAAATCCACTAACATCGGCGAACCCATAATGAATAAAACTTGGCGTTTGGTCATATTCGGACGCAATTGATCAATCATCGCTTGATCGATGACATTGCCTTGATTCACGTCCACTTTATAAACATAAGGCAAATTATCTAACACGAGAGAACAAGACATCAATGGCAGGCTGAGAAGGCTTAAAGCTAAAATCGATTTTCGCATTGGAAGCATTTTAAATGAATGAAGAATGGCGCAAATTCTACGGTAATTGCCCTAAACAGTCATGCGCTTAGGTTTAAAAATTTTCGCATTATATTTTTTAAGCGTTATGCCGATAAAGAATCGGCGTTTTCACTAATTTGAATTCAGTAAATTTAAGGGCGAAAAAAATATCATGACTACTTACGCAATTAACGGATCATCAGCAACGGCTTATCAAACTCAAAACCGAGTTTTAGCAAATGCTGTTGGCACACAGGCAGAAATTTTTGACACAGGAACTGACACCGCTACGGAAACGACTACAAGTCTATCCAGTTTTTCATCAGGCGAATCCTTTGTACAAAGTGTTGTTCAATCACTGCAAAATTTGGGACTAGATACAAATCTAAATGGTGAAACAGCGGCAACCGATATGTTGCCGTCGAATCAAAACGAGGCATTACAAACATTTATCCAAAATTTATATAGCGCGTTAAAACCCGACAAAAATCTTCCGTCGCCCGCTATCGCCACTGATGACAATGGGAATGATGCAACTAGCACGTTAATGTCTGGCGGAACGAGTTTCAGATATACCGTTGATTTAAGTGAAGCGGATTTGGGCGATTATTTACCGAGTGTGAAAGCAAATCTCAAAACAGCACTCGACAATATCGGTAAATACATTAGTTCGTCAGCCGTTTTCGATTTGAAAATTTTTACAACAAATACCGACCCAAACACGCTTGCTGAAACGACTCCTACAATGATCAATGCAAAAAGTAATGGTCGTGAAAGCATTGATACATCGTTTGTTTCGGATTCTATTTATGGCGTTGAATTACACCCGAATTCACCTGATGCAGCGCTTTATATCAATCTTGGTAATATGAATGATATGTCCTTTAGCGGTTTGCCAACGCCAGAAAAATTCGATTTGACCAGTATTCTTACCCACGAAATTTTGCATGGTTTGGCTTTTGCTGGCGCATTAAATTCGCCTTCGCCATTAAGAACAGGGTTTGACGAACTTATCTCAACAGAAAACAGCGTGCCTATTTTTGAAGGTCGTCATGCGGCAACGGTTAATTCTGGAAGCCCAATACCTCTCGCATCTAGCGATGCAGGTATGGGGTCTGCGTATTATCATGTGGGTGCGCCCGATGATTTGATGGCGGCGGGAATAAAAAAAGGCGAAGTAAAATCAATTTCGGCATTGGATATTGCAATGCTTCAAGATATTGGTGTTTCGGTCACAGGCGTTTTGCCACCTGTTGCAGGATTACCTAAAGTACAAAATGCTTATCATGACCAAAGTGCAAATTTGCAAAATTTAATTGGTTCAATCAAACAAAGCGATATGTTGAAAACCGATTTTGATAATCTTGTTCTGTCTTTAGGCAGTATGCCTTCAAGTGCAAATTTACAAGATTTTTTAACACAGCTTGCTGCGAATACTGATAACGGTCGTTCGTTTCAAAATGGTGTCGGTCAACTTCTTTCTGTTTCAGCTTAATCGATACATTTTCTGAAAAAACCGCCATCTGTTGTTGAACAGAAGGCGGTTTTTTTTAGGTCATTTTTAGGACATCAAAAGCTAAAGGCAATGACCTGTTTTCTTCACACCAATAAATCCGCACAAACTATTCAAATGCACCGCGTTCTAATGGTATATTGCCCAAGATAACAACAAGAAAATGCAGTAACCAACAGGAGAGTTTTATGATTGATGAAACCGTTGATAAGTCAAAACGGCAGTTTCTCACCACGGCATTAACAGTCGTTGGAGCAGTCGGCACAGGCTATTTAGCCGTGCCTTTTTTATCGCAAATGCAACCAAGTGTAAAAGCAATGGCAGCAGGCGCACCCGTTGAAGTCGATATTAGTAAAATAGAAGAAGGGCAATTGATTCGTGTGGCGTGGCGTGGAAAGCCTGTTTGGGTTTTACAACGTTCGCCCGAAACCTTAGAAACTTTAAAAACGTTAGATGGAAAATTGCGCGATCCACAATCGAATGAATCAGCTCAACCCGAATCAAGCAAAAATCCTGGGCGTTCAATGAAACCCGAAATTTTTGTCGCGGTCGGTTTGTGTACGCATTTAGGTTGCTCGCCCACTTTTAGACCCGAAGTCGCGCCACATGATTTAGGCGCAGATTGGAAAGGCGGTTTTTTCTGCCCGTGTCACGGTTCATGGTTTGATTTAGCTGGACGTGTTTATAAAGGTGTTCCCGCGCCAACCAATTTAGAAGTTCCGCCTTATCGCTATGTTACCGACGCGCTAATTATTATCGGCGAAGCAGCAGAGGAGAAAGCCGCATGAATTTAAAACCGACTCGTTTAAGAATGTGCGGCAACTGGGTTTTAGACCGTTTTCCGCTCGCACAAGTTTGGAATGAACACATGGCGCATTATTACGCGCCGAAAAATTTTAACTTTT
>CAZLGN010000048.1:0-11374 GCA_964558865.1 uncultured Methylomagnum sp. | reverse complement strand
CGCGCAATGCCGTAACGATGAAACATTTAGCGCAATTGATGATTAAACAAGCGACAGACGCAAAAACGCCACCGCTGACGCAAGCAGCAATCGAAAGTTTGATTGAACACAGTTGTCGATTGGCAGAAAGTCAGGCGTATTTTTCAGCGTGCATTAACGATGCGCTGGAAATTATTGGTGAAGCGAAGTTATTTGCGACCAAAATGGAAGCCCAAAATCTTGACCGCATTCATATCGAACAAGCCCTAGCCGCGCGGGAATATCGCAACGGACGAATGTCACAAACAATTTTAGAAGAAATGCTCGACGGCACAATTTTGATTGATACCGATGGCGCGTCGATTGGCAAAATCAACGGCTTGACGGTTTTGGATATGGGCGGTAGCAGTTTTGGCATGCCCGCTAGAATTACAACAACCGTTCATCCTGGTTCGCGCGGTGTCGTTGATATTGAACGCGAAGTTGAATTAGGACAGGCGTTACATTCCAAAGGCGTAATGATTTTGACGGGCTATTTGGGACATTGTTACGCGCAACAATTTCCGTTAGCGATTTCTGCTAGCATCGCAATGGAACAATCTTATGGACACATCGACGGCGACAGCGCGTCATTGGCGGAATTATGCAGTTTGATTTCTGCCTTAACGCGCACACCAATTAAACAAAATTTTGCGGTCACAGGTTCGATTAACCAATACGGCGAAGTTCAGGCAATTGGTGGCGCGAATGAAAAAATCGAAGGCTTTTTCAGATTGTGCAACGCACGCGGTTTAAATGGTTCTCACGCGGTGATTATCCCCGCCGCAAACAAACGTAATTTAATGCTGAAACAAGAAGTTTTGGATGCAGTTAAAGCCGATTTGTTTTCGATTTACGCGGTAAATACGGTCGATGAAGCCTTGGAATTATTGACGGGTGAAGTCGTGGGAATGATTGATGCCGATGGTTTGTGTGTTGAAGGTAGCGTGAATTTCAAAGCCATTTGTCGATTAAAAGAAATTTCAGAATTGGGCGACGACGATAAAGAAGAAGGTGAACATCATGGCTAAAATTACCGAATTATCACAACTCGATTTAGAAAAAAGTTACAGCTACGCCGATTATTTAACGTGGCAATTTGAAGAACGAGTTGAGTTAATCCACGGTAAAATCAGTCTGATAACGCCCACGTCAAATGTTTTGTATCAACGCATTAGTGGAAAACTCGCGCTTGAAATTGGGAATTATCTCAAAGGCAAAAAATGTGAATTATTTGTCGCGCCTTTTGACGTGCGTTTGTATGACTGCAAAAAATCCATTTTGAAAAACCAAGACATTCAAACCGTTGTACAACCTGATTTGTGTGTGGTTTGTAATCCTGATTTTTTAGACGAACAAGGTTGCAACGGTGCGCCTGATTGGATTATCGAAATTTTGTCGAAAGGGAATTCCAAGCGCGAAATGCAGGTGAAATACGAACTTTATCGCGAAGCTGGCGTAACGGAATACTGGATTGTTTATCCGAATGATTGCGCGATTCATCAATTTGTTTTGAATGAAAATGAGCGTTATGAATTGGTAAATATGTTCACCGATGACGATGTGGCTACGCCGCATTTGTTTCCTGACCTTGAAGTTAAACTCGAAGAAATTTTTTAATGTCAGCCATTCAAACTTACCTTCAAGATATTGCCGCTTTATAACACGTCGGGGCGGGTTTAGAACCCGCCCTTACAAATTTATATTGGAGAATAAATGAGCGCGTTAAGAAAAAAATCCGATTTAACCGAAGCTGCGTATTTAGAATTTGAAGAACAAAGCAACATCAAACACGAATACGTTGAGGGTGATATTTATGCAATGGCGGGTGCAAGCACAAATCATAACCTAATAACAGGAAATCTCTTTTTTCAGTTACGTTTAGCACGCGGCGAAAATAGAGACTGTAAAATTTTTACTAGCGACATGAAATTGCGTCTTGAAAACGGACATTTTTATTATTATCCCGACGTGATGTTAAGTTGTGAAAAAGACGACAACGAAGAATTTTATAAAGAAAAGCCGTGTTTTGTTGCCGAAGTATTATCAAAAAGCACTGCGCGAATTGACCAAAATGAAAAATGGCAAACGTATCAAAAAATCCCCAGTTTGCGTTATTACCTACTCGTTGATTCGCGGCAGCAAAAAGTCGATTACTTTATGCGTAACGAGTTAAACGACTGGATTTATGGCGAATTATCAGCAGATGAATCGCTAACAATCGAATGCGAAAATTTCACAGCGGCTTTAACGCTTGCTGATATTTATGAAGAAGTAAATTTTAATGTCCAACCTTTGACCAACTAAAAAAATGAAACAAATAAAAAAAATTGCGCTGTGCATTTTGCTTTTGAGCCAAACGGTTCACGCTGAAGTTGAAGTTTATCAATTCAAAACGCCAGAACTAGAATTGCGTTATCAAACCTTGACGGAAGAATTACGTTGTTTAGTTTGCCAAAATCAAAACATCGCTGATTCGCACGCCGAACTTGCTCAAGATTTGCGTCGCAAAGTCTATGAAAAACTCAATTCTGGCGAAACTAACGACCAAATTATTGATTACATGACGGAACGTTATGGTGATTTTGTGTTGTATCGCCCGCCATTTAACGCGCGAACATTGATTTTATGGCTCGCACCTGTTTTGACATTATTAGTCGGCGGCGTTGGTTTTTGGTCATTGTTAAAACGCAGTAAAAAAGCAGAACCCGAATTATCCGCGAGCGAAAGTGAGCGTCTTAACAAACTTTTACAAACTAAAGAGTGATTCAAAATGATTCAATTTGGTATTTTTGTGGCGTTGTTTATAGCGATTGCGTTGTGTTTTGTGCTGATTCCATTGTGGTTAAAACCGAAATTTGTGCCACACGATGATTCCCAAACCAACCTCCAACTTGCACAACAAAAACTGCAAATTTTAGAGGCAGATTTAACAAATGGTGTGATTACGCGAGCGCAATACGAACCACTGAAAAACGAATTGATGTTGAATTTGCAGCGAGATTTAAAACAGGTTCAACGTGTTACCACTACCGCCAAAGTTACCGCATCAAATGGGCGTTGGATTGCGATTCCGTTAGGGGTTTTCATGCCGTTGTTAGCGTTAGCAGTGTATAGCGTGAAAGGCGATTTTCGCGCGTTTGATAATAACGTCGCAATGAAAAGTGAAATACCTGCCCAACAACCCACGTCAGCAGACATTAACGGCATGGTTGAAAAACTCGCCAAACGCATGAAAGACGATCCCAGTGATGCACAAGGTTGGATTATGTTGGCGCGTTCATACAAAGTATTGAAACGTTATCCCGAAGCAGTGGACGCAATGCGAAAAGCGGTGGCGATTATTGGCGATGAACCTGAAACACTGTTGCAATTAGCCGACGTGATTGCGATGCAAAATGGCGGCACGTTAAAAGGCGAACCCGCGACGTTAATTACTAAAGCCTTAGAACGCGATGCCAATAACGACATGGGTTTATGGTTAAACGGTTTGGCAAATGCGGAAACGGGAAAATTCAACGAGGCAATTGTTTCGTGGCAAAAATTCCAATCACATTACAAGCCTGAAGATGCCGATTTTCAAGAAGTTCAAGGTTTAATCAATCAAGCAAAAGAAGCGTTAGGACAAAAAGTAGAATCGCTCCCCGAAGTGAAAACAGCGGTCGCAAGTGGAACAAGTATTCGCGTTTCTGTGATGTTAGACGATAAATTCAAAGCTGCCGCGAATCCTGACGATACCGTTTTCATCTACGCACAACCCGCGCAAGGTGGAAAAATGCCGTTAGCTGTGGTGAAAAAACAAGTGAAAGATTTACCGTTAGAAGTCACGCTCGATGACAGTATGGCGATGATGCCAAGCATGACCATTTCATCGGTGGCAAACGTACAACTTAGCGCGAGAATTAGTCATTCGGGTAATGCTATCGCGCAATCGGGTGAACCGATTGGCAAAAAACAAGTTTCAACCGTGATAGATAACGGCATAGTCAGTTTAGTTATTGGTGAAACGGTGCCGTAACGTTTTTTGTGTTCTGATATTACACAAAAAATTTCGTAGGGGCGTACTGTGTACGCCCGCAATACACAGACGCTATCATCAAATCATGTTTATGCGGGTTCACGCCGTGAACCCCTACAATAATTATCGATTTCATACGATTGCGTAACATCAATTATGATGAAGAAAAACTATTCAGGCTCAACAATTGGCAAGCAAATTTTAAAAACCGCGCCACCTTCACTATTTTCAGCGGTGATTGTTCCACGCATTTTTTCTTCGATAATTTTTTTACTGATATACAAGCCTAAACCTGATTCTGCCTGTTTCTTGCCGCTTACGCCTGCATTAAAAATCTTTCTTATCGGCTTAATTTTTATCCCGCCCGCATTGTCAGAAATAATGAGATTCATCTGTTTTTGTGAAGGAAATAAACGAATTTGAATCATTGGATTTATTGTATTCCGTTCATTAAATATGCTTTTCGCATTTACCAAAATACTCAACAACACATGAGAAAATTCTGTTGCGTTTCCCCTCACGAACATACTATTTTGTAAATCATGTGTAAGCGTAATCGCTTCCATCGTGAAATTTTCTGTCACAAAATGCAGCGTTTCTTGAATCATTATCGCGGGATCAAACGCACTAATTTTTCGACTACTCGACACAAAATGCCGAAAAACATCTATCGTTTCTGCCATAAATTCTAAAATTCCGTGGCTTTTTGTAACAATTTTTTTAATTTCCGCGCGACTTTCTTCGGGAGATTTCGTTTCTAACATCATTTCAATCAGCATCATGTGTACACCTAATTCATTGAGCGGCTGTTTCCATTGATGCGAAATGTTGTCCATCGATTCCCCTAAATTTGCGTGTTGATTGCGAATGTAGAGCAACCTATCCAGTTTTTTATTCAATCGAAAAAATCGGAGTGCAACAAAACTCACAATCAAAATTGAAAGTATCGCGCCAATCAATGAGGCAATTAAACGAAAATTAGGTTGCGAATCGGGTGAATATAAAAAATCCGTCAGAGACATATTAGAGGGCAACATTCCCAATTCAGCGTAAGTTTGAACAACGTGCCGCCATCGTCCATCAAACATATAACCGATTTCAATGTAATTCGGTTGAATTAAGGTTTTCATGGCATTCGCTTCATAACTCAAATGGGCTTTGGGTATGAATCCTGCGTAATTAGTGTGAATAAAATCGACGGTTTCATCGATATTATTCATGGCATATTTCCAACCTTTAATCGTCGCTTCTCGAAAGGCTTTGACACGTTCAGGATGATTTTTGATTTCAGCTTCGGACGTGAAAAAGTTGTCACCATAAAAATCAATCCCTGCCGAACGCGGACTGTAAATGGCGTGTGGGATATGTAATTGTTCCAACGTATAAGGTTCATCCGTGCTATAGGCTGACATGGCATCCGCGCGACCGTGAATTAAATCTTGTAAATTCGGTGTGAAACGAATGATGGAAAGACTTTCAGTTGGTACGCCTTCCATTTTGAGATATGCCAATAATTCTTCGGATTGCTGTTCGAGTACCACTCGTTTATTCGCAATGTCATGTACAGATTGTGTTGGTGTTGTTTTAAGCATTAACAAAACATAGGGCGAATGTTGAAAAATCACGCCCAAAGCAACAACAGGTTTTCCCGCATTGCGGTCGAGAATTAAGCTGCTGCTACCAATACCAAAATCAGCCCGTTCACTTAAAACTTCAGTCACGGGATTCACACTCAAACCGCCCTCAATAAAATTAACTTGCAAGCCAACGTCGCGGTAAAAGCCTTTCGCTTCTGCCATGTAATAACCCGCAAATTGAAATTGATGTGTCCATTTTAATTGCAACGTAACAATATCCAAGGCGTGAGAAAGCGGCGAAAAGGTTAAAAGTAATCCTAATAATCCGCCGCGTATTTTCAACATGAATGATTAAGTTTCAATATACCAGCCACGAGCAGGCTGATTTTTGATTACGTCACATTGCAATTTTCGGCGTAATTCGCCAAGCAAGTTTTTTAATGCGGCATCGGTCATATCTTGGTCGCTCCAAACAACGTCGTGGATTTCAGATTTGTGAACAATTCGATTTTTGCTGAACAAAAGCAATTCCAATAACAAACATTCTTTGTAGCCCAAACTCACGTCTTCGCCGTTCACTATCAATTTTTTTGTCGGTGCGTGATAAAACGTGTTTTCGGCAATTTTAATCGATTTCAATTTCCATTCAATACGTTTGAGTGCCGCATCCAGTGCCGTATTTAATTTAGTAAAATTAAGCGGCTTGGTAATGTAAGCATCGATTTGTAAATTCGCGGCGCGTAACAAACAATCAGTATCCGTGAACGCCGTCAAAATAATAACGGCAATGTTGCAATCGTCTTTGCGGACTTGTTCGACAAACGACAGACCGTCGTTATTCGGCATTTTAATGTCGGTGATAATAATATCGATGTTTTTTTCACGATAAAACCGAAGGGCATTTTCAACGTTACTGGCTAAATACATCGTTTTAAAACAACCCGATAACAGTTGATACGCACCTGCGCTAACATCGATATTGTCATCAACAAAAAGTAAATTCAGATTTTTAAAAACAGGAGCGTGAGTCAGCATAGGAATATAAAAATTTCAAAAAGTGTTGGAGTGAAAAAATTAAACTTAATCATTTCGTATGTTTCAGTTGCTAATATATAGCGTTAAATGAAAAAGATACACCCACACAGTGAAAGATTAAATCTAGGTAGTGAGCGTGCATTATCTATTATCTAAGAATTAAAAACTGTGATGCAGTTCAAATTACTCAGAAACGGTAATCGTCTTTGTTTTAGGTTAGATTACATCTTTTGAAAAATCAGCCTAATTTGATACTCACATTTTAAAAAATCAGCCTGATTTGAGACTGCTGGTTTGTTACCATCAAATTGTGGCAGAAGAATCTGGATTTAGTTACAAATTCTGCCACTGCACAAACAATTAACTTTATAAATGAAAGGGGTACATTATGTCTGCAACAAATTTAATCGAAAATTTACGCTCTACATTCGCGTCGCAACTCAATTCATTTTTAATGCAACAATCGCGTACTTACCGCGATGCCGCTCAGATGATTTGTACTAATGATAAACTTCAGCAAGATATTTTTGATAACTTAATTGCCATTTCACAAACTGATGACTTGGTTTCGGTGAAAAAGTTTGCCGCCAACGCACTTCACGCAACAGAACAACTCGATTCAAGTCTGCATTTTTTATTGTCTTATCGTACTTCTGAACAGAAAGCACGCGAAATGCAAATTGAAAATCTTAATTCTGAATTCAACAAAACCGTCGATTTACTCGCCACACAATTGAAATTCGCCTAAATTCAATTTCAAACTAAAAAAGGTGGACGCGAGAGTATTTCGTGTCCACCTTTTTTTTGACTTCAACAAACCGTAACAGTTATGGCATATCGTTTGCTCTAATTCAGAAAAATTGTATTTCCAATTAGAGGCTATTCATGTTTAAAAATCTTACTGTAAAAGCGCGTTTGCTTTTTTTAATTGGGCTAATGTCCGCCATTATGTTGACACTCACGGGGATAAGTCTTTATGCACTCAATAAAACCAATGAGGGTTTAAAATCCGTTTATGTCGATAGAACCATTCCGCTTTCCAGTTTAGCGGAAATTAAAGCTAAACAAATTGATATTCGTCTCAAAATCGCAAATGTGATAAATGAACCACAGGAAGCCGAACGTTCTTTTGAAAAAATTACAAAAAACCGTGACGACATCAACACGATGTGGGCTGAATACATGAAATCTTATTTAACGCCCGACGAAAAGATATTGGCAGATAAATTCACTGAAGACCGTAAAAAATATATTAGCGAAGGAATCGATCCCGTTTTGGAATTGTTGAAAAAAAGAGAATCTGAAGCAGCACAATCGTTAGTTGTTGAAAAAATCCGCCCATTGTTTGTTCCCGTTTCTAATGGCATTGATGCCTTGGTTCAGTTACAAAAAGACATAGCGAAAGAAGAATTTGAAGCCGCTCAAAGTCGTTATCACTTTTTGCTAGTAACATCGATTGTAATCCTCATATTTGGTGTCATCACTTCGTTATTTTTTGGCTTACGCCTTGTCTCCAACTTGCTAAATGAATTAGGTGGCGAACCGCATTACGCCGCCGAAATAGTGAAAAAAATTGCGAGCGGTGAATTATCGACCAATGTTGTTGTGAAACAAGGCGATAAAAGCAGTTTGCTTTATACGATTAACGCCATGCGTGAAAACTTAGCGAACATTATCAGCAATACAAGTTCTGTTATGAAAGATGTGGCTCACGGTGAATTAGGCTCTCAAATAACGATAAACGTTGAAGGCGATTTTGTTGCATTAAAACAAAACATTAACGAAACCATTATTCAATTGCGTGTCACATTATTTGCGTTGAATGATGTGATGTACGCACTTTATAACGCCGAATTTTCCAAAGCCATTACGGGCAGCGTGAAAGGTAAATTTAAAGAAACCTTAGACAGAGCGATTCAAACACAAAACGCATTGCGAGAAATGCTCAGTGATGTTGGTCAAGTAATGGAAAAAGTGGCAATTGGTGACATAAATAATCGCGTTACTGCTGAAGGTCGAGGCGAATTATTGGAACTAAAAAATAATGTGAATAAAACATTGGTCGCGCTGGAAAGTTTGAATGAAATTGAAGGCGTGGTTGCAGCATTAGCAAACGGTAATTTAACCAAAACAATTACGACGAATTACCCTGGTATTTTTGGCAATGTGACTGCGAGTTTGAATAACACGGTTGAACATTTAAAAAATTTGATTGGTGAAATTAAAGTCAGCAGCGAAATTATTGCCTCAGCGGCAAATGAAATTGCATCGGGAAATAACGATTTATCACGCCGCACGGAAGATCAAGCCTCCAGTTTGCAAGAAACAGCGGCAAGCATGGAAGAATTAAGCGCGACGGTTCAAGAAAATACGACTAATGCCAAACACGCGAATGATTTAGCATTAGGCGCATCAACCACTGCGAAAAAAGGTGTTTCGGTTGTTGGCGAAGTGGTTTTAACCATGTCGAACATTAACGAATCATCGCGTCAAATCGTCGATATTATTACGGTGATTGATGACATTGCATTTCAAACAAACATTTTGGCATTGAATGCGGCAGTTGAAGCGGCACGCGCGGGCGAACAAGGCAAAGGGTTTGCGGTGGTCGCGGTTGAAGTGCGAAATTTAGCGCAACGCGCCGCAAGTGCAGCAGGTGAAATTAAACGATTGATTAGTGATTCGGTAGACAGAATTTCAGGCGGTACCAAGCAAGTTGAACAAGCGGGTAAAACAATGGAAGACATTGTGACCGCAATTCAAAGTGTTACGCGGATTATGTCCGATATTGCTGCCGCTTCGATTGAGCAAAATACGGGCATTGAGCAAATCAATCAGGCAGTCACGCAAATGGACGAAGTCACCCATCAAAACGCGGCATTAGTTGAGCAAGCGGCAGCAGCAGCGGAATCATTAAGCGATCAAACGCGCAGTTTGGCGATGGAAATGGCGACGTTCAAAATCAAATAGTGAACGTTTAATTGAATTGAGTGGTGTGTTAAAGTTTGCGGCGTATAAAAAGTGTGGCAACACCGCGCTTTTCATGTCGCTAATAAATAACTGATGTGACGCAAAAATTTTGTAGGGGCGTACTGCGTACGCCCGCATAACAAAATCGTATCAATGGCACGTTGCGTTTAGGCAGGTTCACGCAGTGACCCCCTACGATATGTCGATTATTATGGCGACTGCGTAACATCAGTAAATAAAAACAATAATTAGGAGAATTCAATATGTTTCAACTTCGTTCATTTGTCACCGCGTTAGCATTAGTTGGTTCAATGTCTGCTGCCAATGCGTGGGAAGTATTACCCACACAAGCCCCAGAACCTGCGGATAATCCAAGTTCACCCGAAAAAATTGAATTGGGAAAAATGCTCTATCACGATCCACGTTTGTCATCGACAGGCACAGTGTCTTGCGCGTCATGCCATAACACGATGTTGGGCGGTGAAGACAATCGTCCAAACTCAGTCGGTGTTGGCGCACAAACAGGCGGACGCAGTGCGCCAACCGTTTGGAATTCAGCCTTTAACAAAGTGCAATTCTGGGATGGACGCGCGGCAACATTGGAAGAACAAGCCGCTGGTCCTGTCACTAATCCTATTGAAATGGGCATGAAAAATTGGGATGACGTGACGGCGCGTTTGAAAACGATTTCAGGTTATCAAGCCGCTTTCAAAGACGTTTATGGTGAAAATTCAATCACCAAAGAAAATGCCACCAAAGCCATTGCCGCGTATGAACGCACCTTGATTACTCCGAATAGCCCTTACGATAAATTTGTCGGTGGCGATAAATCAGCTCTTACCGCCCAACAAATTCGCGGCATGGAAAAAGTGGCGGAACTCGGTTGCACCAGTTGCCACAGTGGCGCGGCGTTTAACGGTGCTGGTACATTCCAAAAATTCCCGATGATGGCGGACGGTTTCTTAGAGGCAAAATACCATTTCACTAAAGACAAAGGCGTTGCCGAAGTCTCTAAAAAAGTTGAAGACGAACATTTCTTCAAAGTGCCAACCTTGCGAAACGTCGCATTAACCGCACCGTATTTCCATAACGGTTCCGTAGCGACATTAGAAGACGCTGTAAAAGTGATGGCAAAAGTTCAATTAAGCAAAGAGTTATCGAAAGACGAAACCGCTGACATCGTGGCATTCTTAAATGGTTTAACGGGCGAATTCCCAAAACAAACCATGCCAAAATTACCTGAAACATCGGGCAAAGCGTTCAACTAATTATCAAAAAGTGGACGTGATAAATTCACGTCCACTTTGACAATTTCCCACTTAATAAAGTTTGAGAGTAACTTTCTTAAACTTTTACCACGCAAAAAACGGTAAAATCACCGCATCTTTTTAAATTTCAGGAAATTTTTAAATCTCATGCACAACAAAACGATTACCGAACTCGCGCAAGGCTTACGCGCAAAAGAATTTTCTAGCGTTGAACTAACCCAACATTTTTTGAATCGCGTGAAACAACACGCTGATTTGAATGCTTTTATTACTGTGACCGACGATTTAGCGTTACACGCAGCCCAACTTGCTGACGTTCGCATTGCAAGCGGAACGGCGGATTTATTAACAGGCATTCCGATGGCGCACAAAGATATTTTTTGCACCAAAGACGTAAAAACAACCTGCGGTTCAAAAATGCTTGATAACTTTATAGCACCTTACAACGCAACGGTTGTTGAAAAATTAAACGCGATTGGCGCGGTAAA
>CAZLGN010000047.1:0-11741 GCA_964558865.1 uncultured Methylomagnum sp. | reverse complement strand
AGATACTAGAAAACCATAGATTTTATGGATTTTCATAGATTTTTAGTAGCGGCGCAAAAACTCTCACTTATTCCCATACCAAAATCCCCCGTTTTTACCAATATCGCTTTTGTAAGCTGACAATAATTTTTCGTAGTACCAAAAGAAATACAAACAAACCTAATATCGCTAACATCGTTTCTTTAATTCCAGTGGTCACAGCCGTTTCGTTATGCGACAAGTTGCCAATAACATCGCTGAAAACATAGCCAAAACCTGAAAATACCGCTGCCCAAATAAATGCTGCAACCGCATTCCAAAAAGCGAAAGTTTGCCAGCGTAACTGACTCATTCCAATCGCAATACTGCTGACATTTCGCACACCGTACATAAAACGATAAGACAAAATGAAAGCGATTGCATAACGTTCCAACCAGTCAATGACTTTCCCTGTTTTGGCTTTTAGCGTTGGAAATCGCGTCAGTAAGCGTGTACCAAAACAACGCCCCAACCAAAAAAATAATTGATCGCCACACAAGCTACCGAGCCATGCAGCAATAACTAATGCCTCAATGTTCAAATAGCCGCGCTGCGCCGCAAATCCAGCAAAAAGTAGAAACGTTTCACCTTCTAAAGCTGCCCAAATAAATGTTAGTAAGTAAAACCATTCGCCATATTGAGAAATCAGCGCGTTAATTTCATTCATGGTTGAACTAAAATCCAAGGTTTCACAACCACCGCCCAAAGTTCGGCATCATTTTCAAACCACTGTAACGCTTGCTCATCTGAAACTAACGCCACCTGTTTATTTTCTAACCAGCACTGAACTTGTGTTTTATTATCAATCGAAAATTCATGCGCTACGTCCACTAAATCCAATTCGTTCGAAATCCAAACCGCCTCACCTTTCGCAAAAAAACGTTGTAATTCTGACCAATGAATCTTGGCAGTTTCTAAATTCACTTTTTCTTTTTCAAATTCATTCATAACACGCCGCCAATGTTGTTCGCATTTTTTCTAAGCCTAATTCACGGGTTAATTTAATGTTATTTTCGGGAATCATTTCAGGATTCGGATAAGTCGCCAAGGCTTGTTCTAAGCTACTTTCACGCAACAAATGCAACATCGGATACGGCGAACGATTAGTGTAATTCGCGGCATCATTTTCCGTTGAACCGTCAAAACAATAACGCGGGTGAAAACTCGCCAATTGATAAACGCCTTCGTAATCTTCCATTTCAAGCAAGTCTTGTGCAACTTCTAAAAAGTCTAAGTATTCGTCAAAATCAGCAAATGCCTCTGCATAAATTAACAATGTAGTTTCAATTGCTTCGTCTTCATCTAAACGCGCACATTCATCGAGTAAATTTTCTAAACAGGTTTCAACGTCTGTCGAATTTTCGACGTGAAAATGAATCCCGTCATTATCAAAAACTCGTTTAGCAAACGGGCAAATGTTATGAGCAATGACAACGTTTTCGAGCCATTTTTTTGTTTCGGTAATGTGTTTCATGATGCCGCCTTAATTTTCAAATTCTTAAATTTATCTTCGTATTCTTTGATTTTGTGTTTCATCACCTCTTTTAACGGATGCGTGTTGTTAATCACGTTAATCATTGATTCGGTTGTGAGTGTGGCGCGATTATTCACAAACGCAATTTCAATGGCTTCTTTCACCACGGCTTCAATGTCCGCACCTGAAAAACCGTCCGTTTTATCTGCTAACTTTTTAATATCCATCACGGCGTTTTGATTTCGTTTTTGTAAATGAATTTTAAAAATCCCTTCACGTTCCTGTTGAGTCGGGAAATCAACGTAAAAAATTTCGTCAAAACGTCCTTTTCGTAACAATTCGGGCGGCAAAGCTGAAATATCATTTGCCGTCGCCAACACGAATACCGCGCCCGTTTTGTCTTGCATCCACGTTAAAAAATAACCAAATAAGCGCGTGGCTACTTCTGAACCAGCACCACAGCTACCTATTCCAACAAACGCTTTTTCTAATTCGTCCACCCATAAAACACACGGGCTGACGGCTTCGGCAAGTTGCAACGCGCGACGCATATTCAATTCACTTTCGCCGACGTATTTGCCCATCAATGAACCCACGTCTAAACGCAATAAGGGCAATTTGAATAATGAAGCGGTGGCTTTCGCGGTGAGTGATTTTCCACAACCTGGCATTCCGACAATCATCACGCCTTTCGGAGCTTCTACGCCAAACGCTAACGCTTCATTTAAATTATGCAAAATGTGCGCTTTTTGTTTCAACCACGTTTTTAATTGCGTCAACCCGCCCACGTTATCGAATTGTTCCACCGTCGAAATCATATCCAAAATGCCCGACTTTTTGATTATTTGCTCTTTTTCACGCAACACTAATTCAACATCTTCGCTGCCAATGTGTCCGTCTTGTTGATAACCGCGATGCAATAATTGCGTGATTTCATGCTCGCTCAAACCACGAAACGCCAACGTTAAATCGTTCAAATCTTTGGTATCTATTTTGTCGCCGACGTTTTCACCAAATTGATTGATGATGACGTTAATTGCCTCTTCATCAGGCAACGGCAAATCAAACAAGGTGATAAATTTTTCTAATTCGGGCGGAATGCAGGCTTGCGATGAAACCAAAATCACCGTTGCCTTCGTTTCACCGTCATGCAAAATTTTTTGCGCCAACGCTTTCAAACGCGCCACGACTAACGGATTTTCACGCATCGCCAAATGTGCATCTTTGATGATTAAAAAGTGATTCGTTAATTCGTCGTCTAACCAGTTTTCAAGTGTGTTTGCTAAATCTTGATATTCAGGTGTTTGACGTTGTTTGTGGTCAAAATTCACCACGCCCCGCGCTAAATTCCATTCAAAAATTTTGCGGTTATCGTCTTTGGCAAGTCGGCGAATTAAATCGTCGGCGCGTTGTTCTTCAAAGGTCACGAAATACAACATCGGATAATTCGATGCAACGTGAGCGCGGATGTTGGCGTAAAGGTTTTCAGTGTTGGTCATAATTTTCTCAATAGGGAAAGTTTTTCGTTTTAAAATCGGAGTTTTTATATGACCACGCAACACCACAATCTTGAACAACAGTTTTGTCTGGTTCATCGTTGGCTATTTTTGCCTTGTCTTCGTTAATCAATTGATTTTTCAATTGTTCGATTTCTATTTTCAATGCTTCATTTTCAGCTTTGAGTGATTCAACTTCTTCATCATTCGAGTTTTGAACCGATGGCAACGCTTGTTTGCGTTCAGCAATCGCCGCCCGCAATAAATTTTCGTCAGTTTCGCCGTCGAATAATTCCATCAAACCTTTGAGCGATTGCACTTCGCGTTCGTTATCTGCGGCAAGTAACGCATCAACTGCGTCGGCTTGTTCGTCTAATTTTCGAACGCGCAACCATTTTGCTAATTTTCCTGTGCGAAAAGGCTCAAGCAATTCGGCGGTTAAATTGTTTTTTAAATCGTCGAACGTGCAAAGTTTTGTGCCGTTAAACGGTAAATCGAATTTTATGGGTTTCATGGTTTTCCTTTTGTGGTGGTTAAAAATTTTATTCAAAAATGGGCGCGAGTTTCGCCAATACTTCAGCGATAATCAACGCTGGCACACTTTCTAATTTACGCGCATTACGCGCATTCAAATCTAAAGCGCGAGGCTGGTCACAACGAATAATTCCTGTCGTATTTGTCCCGCAATTCGCAAGCGACACCGCAAATCCTGCTGTCCGCGCATAATTTCCACCGTTGGTGATGGGAACAATAATCGGCAATTTTGTTAAGCGATTAAACGCAAAAGGTGAAACCACTAAAACAAGACGTATTCCCTGTTGTTCATGTCCAGAAGTTGGGTCAAGCGAAACAAGATAAATATCGCCACGTTCCATTACAACAACTCCGCGCCAACAGGCTTCATATCCAGCCATTCGCGTTCTTCCGCGCTAATTTCAATGGTTTCATCACATTGTGCCAACAATTCTTCCAAACTGTATCGTAGACGAGGTTGAGGCTCTATCATCAGTCGCCCACCTTCAATGGCAATGCCAACAGTTGCACCAGATTGTAAATGAAGAATATCAAGAAGAGCGGGCGGTATAGCTAACATCACTGAGCCGCCGACTTTGCGAAGATTTGTCGAGTACATGAATAAATTTCCTGTTGATTATATAAAAATATAATTTACAGTATCACGGTAGTACATCAAACCGAAAACAAACGGGATTAAAATATCGGCACAATTTGCTGAAAAACTGAGTATTAAAAGCTCAAGCCTGATTTTTTTATAATCCCAATCTTTAACAGTTTGGTGTAGTAGAAATTAAAAATAAACTCGTTCCCACACAGCAAAGCATGGGAACGGTTGTTTATTTTGTTCCTGTTACGCAGATAAGCCAAAAAAATTAAGCACGCTTTTTGCCACGGACTTTACGCCTTCATAAACAGATTTAATGACTTTTGCGGCGGTTTTAACGATGGCTTTACTGCCTTGATAAACTGCATCACCGATTGCACTTCCTGCAATACCACCAACTACGCTACCGACAAATGCACCAATTGGACCGCCAGCTATTGCACCATAAAACGCGCCTTCGGCAGCACCAACAAGACCGCCGACCGCACTGGAAGTCGTATTGCCCATTGCGTCTAATGTTTCGGTGGCGGTCATTTCACCTTTGGCGAATTTGTACAAACATTTCGCGTTTTCCATTGCGACGTGAGCGATGTTGGCAATTTTACCCGCTGGCGTACCTTGTAACACTTTCACCCAACCACTTTTTGCCGCGACAACTAACGCGCCTGAAACAGCGACTTGCACACCAACGTTTTTCGCGCTTTTAATCGACGAATCAAAAAATTCTTTTAAATCTTCGTTACCCGATTGGTTTTCTTTGCCTGTTACGGCATTCCAAGCGCGTCGTCCCAAAATCCGTGCGCCTTGAAAACCTGCGGTGAAAGCCGTCGCTACTAACGCTTTTTTGCCGATTTCTTTGGCGATGCTCATGCGACTGGCATCGTTCCAGTCGTATTGTTTAAGTTCTGAATCGCGTTGGGCTTTTTGTTGGGCGGCTTTGTGGTTTTCGTAATCGTCCATCGTCATTGAAACGCCGTCATATTCGTATTCGCTGGCGATTTTCAAATCAGGAAACTTTTTGCGTAACGCTTCGACGTGTTCTTTATTAACGATGATGGTGGAATCGCCGTAATCGTGCGTTTCGATATTTTTGGCTAAGGCTTTTAAGCCTGTTTCGTTTGGCTGGTAAAGTTTGACTTGAATACTTTCAACGACATTTCCCACCGTATCCTTGATAAGAATATCTGGAGAATTTAGCGTGGTAATGCTGGGAACTTCGGCTTTTAAAGTCGAACCAGACGTTGTGGCGTTGATGTTGAATTGATTGGCTAAATCGGCTTCTGCAATAAAGCCGTGTAATTGCCGCGCACCGCTTACCACGAAATCCTGACCATTATTTAAAATCATGTCACGCATTTCATCCGTTGCGATTTCTAATGCGTTATCGATTCCTTGCGCGTATTTGCCCACATCGACAACGCCTGCGCTGGTTGCGCCTTGTTCAATCTTTTTGGCAATCCACGATTCGCGGCTTTTACCTTTATCCAAATGCGCGACCAAATCGGCTTTTGAATCGTTGGCTTCTTGAACGGTTTTGATAATTTTTGAAGTGGTTTCAAAACGTTCTGCATCATTCGCCCAAAGGTTAGGATAGTTTGAGAATTCTTGATTTAGCCAAACATCGAGCGGTAATGTGTTTTTGTGGCGCGTGTACGAATCAACAAATGTTGAAATCACGCCACTGGTTTTTTGAGCATTTTCTTCGTTGCCGAATAAATCAGCGGCGGCTTGATTGGCGAGTTTTCCTTCAGTAGCTTCGTCGAGAATAAAGCCCGTTTCGTTGTCGATAACGACGGGAGAATTTGAGTTTGTCATGATAATTTGCGTCTCTTTGAAATTAGAAACGCAAACGATAGCACACGGCAAAGACAGGTTATGTCATTTGAAAATGGGGTTGAAAAATAATTGTTTTCGCGTTAAATGCAGATGCGTTGCTTAGGCGCGGCGATGTTAGCTAAATAGATATACGCTTGCACTGATTGCTCTATTGGCAAACCTTCGAACAGCGCAACATCAGTTATAATGTGCTTTTTTTAAATCACTTCTCAAAACACAGGAAAAATTATGCGAACCCACAAATGTGGCGAAATTAACGCTCAACAACTTGACCAAACTGTAACGATTTGCGGCTGGGTTCATCGCCGACGCGATCATGGCGGTGTTATTTTTATTGATTTACGCGACCGCGCGGGCTTGGTTCAAGTCGTTTTTGATCCCGATGTTCCCGAAATGTTTGCTGTCGCGGAACACGTTCGCAGTGAATACGTTTTGCAAATTACGGGTTTAGTTCGTCTGCGTCCCGAAGGCACGATTAACAAAAATATGCACTCGGGCGAAATCGAAATTTTGGCGAAAGGCATTGAAGTTCTGAACGAATCCGAAACGCCGCCATTTCCGATTGAAAGCGATATTGAAGTGAATGAAGAATTGCGTTTGCGCTACCGTTATTTGGATTTGCGTAAAACCGTGATGCAAGAAAAAATGCGGGTTCGCCGTGACGTGACGCGCGTGTTGCGTAATTATTTGGATGACAACGACTTCTTTGAAATCGAAACGCCATATTTGACCAAAGCCACGCCCGAAGGCGCACGCGATTATATTGTTCCGAGTCGCACGCACGAAAACTCATTTTTCGCGTTGCCACAATCGCCACAGCTTTATAAACAAATGCTGATGATTGCGGGTTTTGACCGTTATTACCAAGTTGTGCGTTGTTTCCGTGACGAAGATTTACGCGCCGACCGCCAGCCCGAATTTACCCAGCTCGATATTGAAACCTCGTTCATGACTGAAAATCAAATCATGAACATTATGGAAGAAATGATTCGTCAGTTGTTCGCGAAAGTGATTAACGTCGAATTGGATGCCGTTTTCCCGCGCATGACTTATGCCGAATCGATGTCACGTTTTGGTGTAGATCGTCCCGATTTGCGGATTCCGTTAGAACTCGTCGATATTGATGACTTTATGAAAGACGTGGAATTTAAAGTTTTCAGTTCGGCGGCAAATGATGAAAAAAGTCGGGTTGTGGCAATGCGTGTGCCGAATGGCAACGAATTATTAAGCCGTAAAAATATCGACGATTTAACGAAATTTGTCAGTATTTATGGCGCGAAAGGATTGGCGTATGTCAAAGTGAACGACATCAATGCTGGCGTGGAAGGTTTGCAATCGCCGATTGTGAAATTGGCAACGGCGGACGTTTGGGCAAATGTATTGGCGAAAACAAATGCCCAAAATGGCGATTTACTGTTTTTTGGCGCGGACAAAACCAATGTCGTGAACGAAGCAATGGGCGCGTTGCGAATTAAATTAGGTCACGATTTAAATTTGATTCAAGGCGATTGGAAACCCGTTTGGGTCATTGATTTCCCCATGTTTGATTGGGACGAAAAAGCGGGACGTTTCACCGCGATTCATCACCCGTTCACCGCGCCAAGTTGTTCAGCTGAAAAATTAAAAGCCAATCCAGCAGCAGCGTTGTCGCAGGCTTATGATTTGGTGTTGAACGGCACAGAAGTGGGCGGCGGTTCGATTCGTATCAATCGCACATCGATGCAACAAACGGTATTTGAAATTTTGGGCATTGGTGAAGACGAAGCGCGTGAAAAATTCGGCTTCATACTCGACGCGCTGAAATACGGTGCGCCGCCGCATGGTGGTTTGGCATTTGGTTTGGATCGTTTGGTCATGTTGATGACGGGTTCAAGTTCGATTCGTGACGTGATTGCCTTCCCGAAAACACAATCAGCGGCGTGTCCATTGGTGAGTGCGCCTGCCGTGGTGACGGATGAACAATTGAAAGAATTGGGTATTCGTTTGATTAAACCAGCAGGAAAAGAAAAGGTTTAAATCTTTTTGGCAAGCGATTTCTCAAAAAATCGCTTGCCGTTTTATCGTTTATTTTCACGCTAAAAATTTGAAACATATTTCTAAACATGACAAAAAATTTTGTGGATAATAAGCGCAACAAAAATTTCACTTTTAACCCATCGAGAGCTTTCATGATTCAAGGTAGTATCGTCGCATTAGTCACGCCAATGGATAACACTGGTGCTGTAGATTTTGACAGTTTAGCGCGTTTAATAGAATTTCATATCGAACAAAATACAGATGCTTTAGTAGCGGTTGGCACAACAGGCGAATCTGCGACATTAAGTGAAACAGAACATTGTCAAGTGATTAAATTTGTCGTGGATAAAGTGGCAGGACGTATTCCTGTGATTGCTGGCACTGGTTCAAATTCAACTACTGAAGCGATTAACTTAACACAACACGCTAAAGAATTAGGTGCAGATGCTTGTTTAATTGTCACTCCGTATTACAACAAACCAACACAAGAAGGTTTATATTTACACCACAAAGCGATTGCAGAAGCCGTCGAAATACCTCAAATTTTATACAACGTACCTGGTAGAACAGCGTGTGATATGTTGCCTGAAACCATTGGACGATTGGCAAAAATTCCAAATATCGTTGGCGTAAAAGAAGCGACTGGAGATTTAACGCGAGTTCAAAAAATTCGTGATTTAACATCTTCTGATTTTGCAATTTACACAGGTGATGATGCAAGTAGTCGTGAATTTTGTTTATTGGGTGGTAATGGAACAATTACAGTTTCAGGAAATGTTGCACCGCGTTTAGTTCATGAAATGATTACGGCTGCAATGGCTGGTGATGCTGAAATTGCGGCTGAAATTGATAACAAACTTGCGGCTCTACATCGTGATTTATTTATTCAAGCAAATCCGATCCCTGTGAAATGGGCAGTTTCTGAAATGGGATTGATGCAAAAAGGCATTCGTCTTCCATTAACTTGGCTCACACCAGAATGTGAACAAAATGTGCGTGAAGCTATGCGTCAAGCGGGTGTGATTTAAAATGAAATTGTCATTTCAAGTTGGTTTCATTGTATGTGTTGTTATAGGCACAAGTGGTTGCAGCACGCTTCAAAGTTGGTTTCCCGATAAAGAAAAAGACTACCAATTTACAACCGAATTACCGCCATTGGTGATTCCTACCGATTTAGTACAAAAAATATCTGTCCCAGCGAAAAAAATAACACCAACAGCAGCAAACTCAGTTGAAGCCATAACACCTAAAAAATTGGCGACTAAAAAAATAGAATCTGTGATTGAGAAAATCGCTGTTGTAGAAAATCGCCCAACGCTTACCGACGCAGAAACTGAACTTAATCGAAACGAAATTCAAGTCAGTTTGACACATGAAAATGCACCAACATTGAACTTAAATGTGCCTTTGGTGCGAGCATGGCGAATTGTTGGAAAAGCATTAAGTCGTAGCGGTATTGAAGTAACCAATCGTGGTCAAGATAGTGGGCAAATTTACATCCAATTTGTCGAAACAAAACAACAACCAGAAAAATCACTTTGGGATAATACAATTTCTGTATTTAATCCATTTTCTGAAAATGAACAAAGTTACATTTTGCAATTTCACGAATCTAATTTAAAAACTAGCGTCACTGTTTTAACGCCAGAATTGCAAACGATTACTGATGGTTTAGATAATAAAATACTGCTAATTTTATTTGATGCGATTAAAACTGATTTGAGTAAATAAAAATACCATCAACAATAATTTTTATTTTTGAACTTTTGGGCTTGGTTTGTAGGATTTCTAAATTCTGAGCAATAAAGAAACCACAAAAAAAATCCGCCCACGGTTTAAGTTGGGCAGATTTTTAAGGTTAAAACGGGAGTCGTAAAATCTTACGAAAGCGCACTTACGTTTGCTTTCGCGATTTCAGCGATTTTACCGAACGCGTCAATATCACGAACCGCAATATCAGCTAAGACTTTACGATCGATTTTTACGTTCGCTTTGGTTAAGCCGTTGATTAAACGGCTGTATGAAATGCCGAACATACGCGAAGCAGCGTTGATACGGACAATCCATAACGCACGGAATTGACGTTTTCTTTGTTTGCGGTCGCGGTACGCATACTGACCTGCTTTGATTACCGCTTGTTTCGCAACGCGGTAAACGCGGCTTCTTGCGCCGTAATAACCTTTTGCTTGTTTAAGAATTTTTTTGTGTCTTGCTCTGGCGGTAACGCCACGTTTTACTCTAGGCATGATTTATCTCCGATTATTAAAGGTAAGGAATCATGCGGTTTGCCATGCGTAAATCTGAAGCGTGTACATGGTTTGGCGAGCGCAATTGTCTTTTTCTTTTGGTTGTTTTTTTCGTCAAAATATGACGACGGTGTGAGTGACCACACTTAATACCGCCGTTGCCCGTACGCTTGAAGCGTTTTGCGGCACCGCGATTAGTTTTAATTTTTGGCATTTGTTTTCTCCAAAATAAGTTAAAAATGTCCCTACAAAAAAGTTCGCAAAGGCAAAATGCAAGGCTCTATGCAAAACAAAAAGTCACACTTCCTGTGCGACTTGTACCACTATTTTTTCTTTTTCGGCGCAAGAACCATTACCATTTGTCGCCCTTCCATCTTCGGAAATTGCTCGACTACGGCTAATTCTTCCAAATCTTTTTCGATGCGTTTTAAAACGTCCATGCCCAATTCTTTGTGTGCCATTTCGCGACCACGATAACGCAACGTAATTTTGGTTTTGTCGCCTTCATTTAAGAATTTAACCAAATTTTTCATCTTAACTTGATAATCGCCTTCATCCGTTCCAGGTCTGAATTTGATTTCTTTAATCTGAATTTGTTTTTGATTTTTCTTAGCAATGGCTAGTTTCTTACTTTGCTCAAACTGGAATTTGCCGTAGTTCATAATTTTACAAACTGGCGGATCCGCGTTCGGCGAAATTTCCACTAAATCTAAATCCGCGTCGTAAGCGATTTTCTTCGCTTCGTCTAACGGAATGATGCCAAGCGACTCACCGTCTGCGCCTGTTACACGAACCCGACGAGCGGTAATCATGTCATTTAAGCGCGTTTCATCTTTTTTCGCAGCGATACCTTAATCCTCCACGTTAATTATTCTTTGTTTGCGATAACTTGCGCGAGTTTTGCGCTAAAGTCTTCTATCGACAAACTACCTAAGTCTTCACCCTTCTGAGTGCGTACCGTGATTTTTTGTTCTTCTAATTCTTTCTCGCCAATAATGACAAGATACGGGACACGTTGCATAGAATGCTCGCGGATTTTAAACCCGATTTTTTCATTTCTCAAGTCAATCTTGACGCGAATGCCTTTTGATTCAAGCGTTTTGAAAACTTGCTGTGCGTAATCGTTGTGACGCTCGGCAATCGTTAAAACCTCAACCTGAGTAGGGGCAAGCCATGCAGGGAAAGTTCCCGCGTGTTGTTCAATCAAAATGCCTGTGAAGCGTTCGAGTGAACCTAAAATTGCGCGATGCAACATCACAGGCACTTGCCGCGAACCATCTTCGGCAACAAAACTTGCGCCTAAACGTCCTGGCATTGAAAAATCGACTTGAATTGTGCCGCATTGCCAAACGCGACCGATGCAATCTTTCAATGAAAATTCGATTTTCGGGCCATAAAACGCGCCTTCGCCTGGTTGCAATTCCCACGCTAAATTTTTTGCATTTAAAGCGGTTTCTAACGCAGCCTCTGCTTTATCCCAGATTTCATCACTACCGACACGATTTTCAGGGCGCGTTGAAAGTTTGATGATGACA
>CAZLGN010000046.1:0-11745 GCA_964558865.1 uncultured Methylomagnum sp. | reverse complement strand
CTTGGCATTACGCCTGCAATGCGCGAAGGTTCAGGGCTGGTGAAATTTTCGGAACAATTTCCCGACCGCTATTTCGATGTGGCGATTGCTGAACAGCACGCGGTAACGTTGGCGGCTGGTCAAGCGTGCGAAGGCGCAAAACCTGTCGTAGCGATTTATTCGACATTTTTACAACGCGCTTATGACCAGTTAATTCACGATGTAGCATTGCAAAATTTAGATGTACTTTTTGCGCTCGACCGCGCTGGATTAGTCGGCCCTGATGGGCCAACACACGCAGGTAGTTTTGATTACAGCTATTTACGCTGTATTCCAAACATAGTGATTATGGCACCCGCAGACGAAAATGAATGCCGACAAATGCTCACAACGGGATTTTTATACAGCGGGACAGCAGCTGTGCGTTATCCGCGCGGCAAAGGTGCAGGCGTAGCGGTTGATAATGCCTTAACGACGTTAGAAATCGGCAAAGCAGAAATTCGTCACACTGGCAGTCGCATTGCGTTTTTAGCGTGGGGAAGCATGGTGATTCCTGCGTTGCAAGTAGGAAAACAACTCGCCGCCACGTTGGTGAATATGCGTTTTGTGAAACCTATCGATGAAGCGTTAATTTTAGAATTGGCGAAAACACACGATGTTTTTGTGACAGTTGAAGAAAATGTTTTAGCGGGCGGTGCGGGTGAAGCGATAAATCGTTTTCTGCAAGCCAATAAAATTCTAATGCCTGTTTTAAATTTAGGTTTACCCGATTATTTTGTTGAACAAGGTACGCGCGAAGAATGTTTAACCGAATGTGGTTTAGATGCCCTGGGCATTTTGACAAGCACTGAGGCATTTTGCGCGTAATGAAAAAACTATCTTGTGTTTTATTTGATTTGGATGGCACGTTAGTTGATACCGCGCCTGATTTAATTGCTTGTTTAAATTTCGCGCTAGAACAACACGGTTTTTCGACTGTTTCCACAAAAGACGTTAAACCACACGTTTCATTTGGCGCGACGGCAATGATTAACGCGAGTGTTGATTTAGATGACACAACACACGCAAACGTTCTTTTCACCATGTTGAAAGAATACGAAAACAACATTGCACGATACAGCCGATTTTTTGATGGGATTTTGGAGGTGTTAGATTTTATTGAAACGCAAAATTTATTGTGGGGAATTGTAACGAATAAACGGGAGCGTTTTACGCTGCCACTTGTTCAGGCTTTAGCTTTGCAACACCGCGCAGCGTGCGTAATTTCTGGCGATACTACGCCATATTCAAAACCCCATCCCGCGCCGTTATTTGAAGCCTGCAAACGCGCCAATGTTTCAGCGGCAGAATGTGTTTATATTGGCGATGCTGCACACGATGTTATGGCTGGAAATAATGCAAAAATGCACACGCTCGCGGCAACTTACGGTTATTTGCAAGAAAATGATAATCCTGAAAACTGGGGCGCGAATTCGTTGATTCATTCGCCACAACAATTACTGGCGTGGTTGAAAAATTACGCTTAGTTCAAACACCTAAAACGCCGTTATAATGCGACCTACTTTCACTTTTTAAACTTAAAAAATTCATGAGTTCATCATCTTCCATCGATTTCAACGCTATCAAAAAATTAACATTGACCGAAGCAAAAGCCGTTGACCAGCTAATTATTAGCGAATTAAGTTCTGACGTAATTTTAATCAACGAAATTGGGCGTTATATCGTCACAAATGGCGGTAAACGTCTTCGCCCCATGTTGTTATTGCTTGCCGCGAAATGCTTGGGCGAGGTCAGTCAAAATCATTTAATTCTCGCCGCTGTGATTGAATTCATTCACACCGCCACGTTGTTACACGATGATGTTGTTGATGAATCGGATTTGCGGCGCGGCAAAGAATCGGCAAATGCCGTTTGGGGTAATGCGGCGAGCGTTTTGGTTGGTGATTATTTGTATTCCAGCGCGTTTGAAATGATGGTTCGCACCGATAATATGCGTGTAATGGGTTTGCTATCAAAAACCACGACTGCGATTGCAGAAGGCGAAGTTTTGCAATTGCTTAATTGCAATAATCCTGAAACAACCGAAGCCAAATATCTGGAAGTGATTGCGCGTAAAACCGCAATTTTATTCAGTGCTGCGACACAATTAGCCGCTATTCTTTCGGGTTCAGGTGAAGAAATTGAAACCGCTTTAGCACTTTATGGGCAACATCTGGGCATTGCATTTCAATTGATTGATGACGCGCTCGATTACAAAGCGACGGCAGAAGAATTAGGAAAAAATTTAGGTGATGATTTGGCGGAAGGTAAACCCACATTGCCGTTAATTTATGCCATTCAAAACGGTACGCCAGAGGAAGCAGCAATTATTGTGAGTGCGATTAAAACGGGAAATCGGGATGTTTTCAACGAGGTTTATGCCGTGGTTCAACGCACCAAAGCGATTACTTATACTGAACAGCGAGCAGATGAAGAGGCCCAAAAAGCAATTAACTCACTTGCTGTTTTACCTGAATCGGATTACAAAAATGCGCTGATTTTGTTGGCAAAATTTGCCGTTCAACGAAATTATTAAATTTACGGTTTTACGTTGTAGGCACGAATTTTTATTCGCGCCTGCAACGCCATTATCTTTAACGCTTTGAACTCAATTTGTTCGTGAAAGATTTTTTGCTGTTATCAACATTGCTCTGCTGTTTATCGCTTTTATCTTCTGTAACGCCTTTGTTTTCTTCGTCTAATTTCAATAACCGTTCAATTTGCGCTAACGAAATTAAATGCGCGTAAATAGGCGGCAAGAAATTTCTTTCACGAATCTTCAAAAACGTGTCATTTGAAAAATTATTCAAACGCTCTTCGTTAATCACATAACAGCCAGTGATGTCTTTAACTTCATCACCTTGACGAACTTTCATATTCAACGGCGTGAACAAATTTTGCTCACGCAAAAAATGACAAAATTCCTGTGTAAAACGTTCCATTTGTTGCAATTCGCTCAAATACTGTTTGACACGCTCCATCATTTCTTCGGGTTCGCCATTCTCGTTAAACAACGCCGTACCTTCATCATCGCTGATTAAATCACTGTCGTTATCCAAACAAACTGTGAAAGTTTCACTCGTTTCATTAACTCGCGCCAATGCAAATGGGTAACGACGAATGATTGCGGGAATATATGACGCATCCCATACGCCGTCTTTAATGAACAAATTTGTATTGCTTTCTAAACCCAACAAAACAACAGGACGGAATTCGTCGAGTTCTTTATTTTCCAAAAATACGATGGGATAAATTGATGACGCACGCGAAAATTCATGCACCATAATTGAAGCTAAATTAAAATCTTTAGCAAAATCAAAACGGGTAATGGGTTTGATTTTTTTGTGACGATGTTGATCTAATGAAATGGGGACGATATTTTGAGACATATTTTTTCCTTGTGGTGACATTAAAAACTAAACACGGAGAAACATTTTCCTCCTTTCCGATAATTATCACATGTAAAAAGCTAAAACGACAACTAACGAATGAAACGTCAGCAGGTAATAACACATTGGCAATCAAATTGTTTTAAATTGCTCAACTAATCCCGTTACTCGCGTGATGCTAGTTTGCACAGCGGTGGTAAAAACAGCTTCACTGGTAACTAATCGAATTCTTTTTTTAGCGCGAGTAATCGCGGTATAAAGCAATTCTTTAGTCAAAATGGTTTGCTGATATTCAGGCAAACATACGCAAATTTCTTCAAATTCAGAACCTTGGCTTTTGTGAATTGTCATAGCAAATACGGTTTCACAATGTGGCAAACGCGCAGGTGAATAACCTTGTGAATTCCCATCGGGACGAGGAAAAAAAACTTTAACTTCGTTACGATTATCCAGCAAACATAAGCCAATATCGCCATTGTACAATTGCAGCGTGGGGTTGTTTTGCGTAATCATGACAGGTCGCCCAACATACCAAGTGTTAGACAGATTGATGACTTTTTGAGTCTGCAACGCTTTTTCTAAGCGGTAATTTAAATCAGAAACGCTATTTTTACCTTCACGGTGAGCGCACAAAATTTGAAAGCTGTTGAAAGCGGTATAAATATCAGAAAACGATTTACCATTTTTAATGGCACTAAAATAATCGTTATGTTTTTCAACCAGATAAACTAGATAATCGCTGCTTAAATGCTTAATGACTGCGTCATCTTTTTTTTGTTGCGTCATTGCCCATGCCTGTAAGGCATTTTTTTCGTTAATGGCTTGCGCGAAGGCTTTTATTTCGCCTTGGAAACGATAGGTTTTTTTGAGTTCAATTGTGTTGTTCGGCAAGGCTTGTGTTAAATCGGCTAAAACCGTTCCAGATTCGACTGACGCGAGTTGTTCTTTGTCACCCAATAAAATTAACCTTGCTGAAGGTTTTATTGCCGCAACCAATTTACTCATCATCGCTAAATCAATCATTGATGCTTCATCGATGACGATTAAATCGTAAGGTAATAAATTTTTTTCCTCATAACGAAAGTACGGTGAGGGTGGTTTTGCGCCAAGTAGTCGGTGAATAGTCGTGACGGTTTCAGGTAGTGAATCTTTAATTGACAGTTCACATTTTAATGTGTTTTTACTATTTATAATCGATTCTTGGAGACGCATAGCGGCTTTACCTGTTGGGGCAGCAAGGGCGATTTGTAAAGGTTTATTGCGAAAATGGTGCTGTTGTAAAAGTGCTAAAATTTTAACGACTGTTGTTGTTTTACCCGTTCCCGGTCCACCTGTGATGATGGTGAAATTTTGACTGACTGCACGTTTTGCGGCTTCACGTTGGTCATTTTTTTCTGAAAAAAAAGCATCCAGTAATTCATCAGAGTTTGAGAAAGACGAAATGTTTTGTTGCATGATGCGAAGTTTTGCAATCAATCGCTGTTCGTAATCCCAATAGCGTCGTAGATAAAGATGTCCAAATTCATCAATGTGCAATGGCAAAGGGGCTAAATTGTTTTCTTTTGAAGTGAAAAAAATTGAGTTAGAGAGTAGTTTTTGTTGCTGTGAGTTTAATTTTAAGCAAGTGTTGCCTTGATAATAGGTCGCAGAAAGTTGGGAGAGTAAGTTTTCAAAAAGTTCAGTTTCGGTTTCGTGTTTTAGGAGAGAATTGTTTGAAACACTAAAAAATTGTGCGAAAGCAGAATCGAAACGGGAAAATGAAGATAACTCAAACATAAGCGTTTACCTTGAAAAAGTGATGCACAAAAAAAAGTCTTAATAGTTTATTAAACCATTAAGACTTTTTACTTTGGTACCGAGGGCCGGAATCGAACCGGCACGGAGTTTCCCCCACCGGATTTTGAATCCGGCGCGTCTACCAGTTCCGCCACCCCGGCAAAGTCCGAAAATTATAACAATTTTTTTAAAAATTACCAGCTTTTTATCAATTTATTTTCATAATCAGCAGAACCATCTGATTATTGAAAATAGGCGAATGTATTTGAATCAAATGATGGAGAATCAATCCACATTTTGTTATTCTCAAAATCGAGATTTTTAATTTACTTCCAGGAAAAATGAAATGACTGAAAAATATACCGCACCTATCGCTATCGATATTGAAAAAGGCAAAACATACAGCTGGTGCAGTTGTGGACTAAGCGGTGAAATGCCACTTTGTGACGGCGCACATAAAACCGCTGACACCGAAAAACGTTCCTTAAAATTCGTCGCCGAAGAAACCAAAACTGCCTCTTTATGCGCCTGTGGTAAAACGAACAATGCGCCCTATTGTGACGGCAGTCATTCAAACTAGGTTTCACAATGGCACAAGAAATTGAACACAAATTTTTACTCGCAAACGCTGATTGGCGCGAAAACGTCAGTCATTCCGTCATTTACAAACAAGGTTATTTAAGTTCGCAATCGACCAGTTCAATTCGTGTTCGTATCAGCGACAAACAAGCGTGGCTGAATATCAAAAGCGTGACGATTGGCACGCAACGCTCGGAATACGAATACGAAATTCCTCTTTCAGACGCGCATGAAATTCTGGAAAATTTGTGCTTAAAACCTGTGATTGAAAAAACGCGCCACTTTGTGACGCACGAAAAACATTTGTGGGAAATTGATGAATTCGACGGTGAAAATGCGGGCTTGATTGTTGCTGAAATCGAATTAGATGCGCTGGACGAAATTTTTGCAAAACCTGATTGGGTCGGCGCAGAAGTGACGCAAGATGTGCGTTATTACAATAATAATCTTGCCAAAAATCCTTATTTAGCGTGGCGCGACGATGTTTGAAACCGCTGGAAAATCTTTAGATCCCGCCGATTGGACGGCATTTCGTCAACAAGCACATAAAATGCTCGACGATATGTTGGATTACACCGAAGGTTTGAAGTCACGCAACGTTTGGCAACCCATGCCCGCTGACGTTCAAACGCATTTGCGTTTACCATTGACTGAAAAAACCTTAGTCGAAACACACGCCGATTTTATGCAAAACATTTTGCCTTACGCCGTCGGCAATACGCATCCGCGTTTTATGGGCTGGGTTCATGGTGGCGGTACGCCTGTTGGCATGGTGGCAGAAATGTTGGCAGCGGGTTTGAATGCAAATTTAGGCGGACGAAATCAAGCACCTGTTGAAATCGAACGTCAAGTGATGAGCTGGGTGCGTGATTTATTTGGTTTTCCCGAAACAGCGAGCGGCTTGTTTGTCACGGGAACATCAATGGCAAATTTGATTGGTTGTTTGTGTGCGCGGACTAAAAAAGCCCCCCTCTTTGAAGAGGGATTTGCTTTAACCGCTTACACGTCAATTGCCGCGCATATTAGCGTCGCGCAATCGCTTGATATTTCAGGCATCGGCACAAATGCTTTGCGAAAAATCCCCGTTAATGCAAATTATGAAATGGATGTTTTAGCTTTAGAGCAAGCAATAATTTCTGATAAAAAAGCAGGCAAAACGCCATTTTTAGTGGTCGCCACTGTTGGAACGGTTGATGTTGGCGCGATTGATGATTTAACAAATTGTGCCGCTTTATGTCAGCGCGAAAACATTTGGTTTCATATCGACGGTGCATTTGGTGCGTTGGCAATGCTTGCGCCAGAAATCGCGCCACGTCTCGCGGGAATTGAACTTGCTGATTCGATTGCCTTCGATTTTCACAAATGGGGGCAAGTGCCTTATGACGCGGGTTTTATCTTGGTTCGAGATGGAGACATTCATCAAAAAACTTTCGCTTCACCCGCTGCGTATTTGCAACGTCAAGAACGCGGTTTATCGGCAAATTCGCCTTGGGCGTGTGATTTAGGTTTGGATTTATCGCGCGGTTTTCGTGCCTTAAAAACGTGGTTCACTTTGAGCGTTTATGGCAATGAAAAATTAGGGCAAGTCATCGCGCATACTTGCGAATTAGCGCAAGTTTTAAAGCAACACATTGAACAATCGGATGAACTCGAATTACTGGCTCCCGTTGCATTAAATATCGTTTGTTTTCGTTATCGTTGCGATGATGCAAACCGTGTAAATAATGAAATCGTCATTGCGTTACAAGAATCTGGCATTGTCGCGCCATCTTCAACAACGTTAAATGAACAAACCGCAATTCGTGCCGCGATTGTAAATCATCGCACGACTGAAAAAGATATTTCGATTTTGGTAACAGCGGTTATTTCATTTGGCAATTCGTTGACGACAAACAATGATTAAACCCAATTCAAGGCGAAAACTATGGCAAATTTAAAAAAAGAAAAAATTGTCCTGAAAGAATTTGAATTTGCATGGACAGGCAAAGACAAAGCACGGCGTAATGTTTCGGGCGTTGTCTCAGCCGTGGATGAAAAAGCGGCGCGTAACGAATTACGCCGTCAAAACATTAACGTTACACGCATCAAGAAAAAAAGTGCCTCACTTTTTAGCACACGCGCTCAAAAAATTACATCAGCGGATATTGCGATTTTTGCGCGGCAACTCGCCACGATGTTGAATGCGGGGGTTCCTGTCGTACAAGCGTTAGACATTGTTGGGCGTGGACATGAAAATCTCAGCATGCGTGATTTGCTTTTGACGATTAAAGCCGATGTCGAAAGCGGCGACAGTTTGACGCAAGCCTTACGAAAACATCCTGCTTATTTTGATGAGTTGTTTTGTAATTTGATTGAAGCGGGTGAACGCGCGGGGGTTTTGGAATCGCTATTGGAAAAAATAGCGATGTACAAAGAAAAAAGCGAAACCATGAAAAAGAAAATCAAAAAAGCCCTGACTTATCCTATTTCGGTTGTGATTGTGGCGTTTATTGTGACAGCCGTTTTATTGATTTTCGTCGTTCCCGTATTTGAAGATTTGTTTAAAAGTTTTGGTGCCGATTTACCCGCGTTCACAAAAATGGTCATTGCGATGTCAAAATGGATGCAAAGCTATTGGTGGGTTGCTGCCGCCGTTTTCACGGGATTGTTTTATACCTTTAAGTTTTTCAAAAAAACCTCCGAACCGTTTAATTACTTTTTAGATAAGCAAATTTTAAAAGTTTCCGTCGTTGGCGTGATTATTAACAAATCTGCGATTGCTCGATTTGCAAGAACCTTGGCTACCATGTCGGCGGCGGGTGTGCCATTAGTCGAATCATTGGAATCGGCGGCGGGAACGTGCGGTAATCGGCTTTATCGAGACGCGGTTTTGCAAGTTCGAGAAGAAGTTGCAATTGGTCAACGTTTGCAATTTGCGATTCAAGAATCAGGATTATTTCCGCACATGGTGATTCAAATGATTGCTATCGGCGAAGAATCGGGCGCGTTGGATGCGATGCTGTCGAAAGTCGCCGATTTTTACGAAGAAGAAGTGGATAACTTGGTTGATAATTTAAGCAGTTTAATGGAACCGATGATTATGTTGATTTTGGGTGTATTAGTCGGTGGGCTAATCGTGGCGATGTACTTGCCAATTTTCAAACTTGGCTCGGCAATTCACTAATGACTTTTCTCAATGATTTAACAGTATTTACCGCCCCGATTCCTTTCACCGTTTTAATGGGAATCGTTGGTTTATTAGTCGGCAGTTTTTTAAACGTGGTGATTTACCGTTTGCCGCTCATGATGCAACGTCAATGGCGAAGCGATTGTTTGGAGTATTTGAAACTTGAAAATACCGATTCAACAGAAACGTTTAATTTGGCGTTACCTAAATCAACGTGTCCGCAGTGTAAAACACCGATTTTAGCGCGTCATAACGTGCCAATTTTGAGTTATTTGTGGTTGCGTGGAAAATGCGCGACCTGTAAAACGCCGATTTCGGCACGTTATCCCATCGTTGAATTCATTACCGCTTTCGCTTCGATGATAGTTGCTGGGCATTTTGGTTATGGTGAACAAGCGGCAGCGGGTTTGTTATTAACGTGGACGCTGATTGCGTTAAGTGGCATCGATTTAGATCATCAATTGTTGCCCGATATGATTGTTTTGCCGATGTTGTGGCTGGGATTAACGTTGAGTTTATTTCACGTTTTCACCGACAGCACAACCAGCATTATCGGTGCTGTAACAGGATATTTATTATTGTGGTCGGTATATCACGGTTTTAAATTGTTCACGGGTAAAGAAGGCATGGGACAAGGCGATTTTAAATTATTAGCAATGTTTGGCGCGTGGTTAGGTTGGCAGTATTTAGGCTTAATTGTGTTGCTCTCGTCACTTGTTGGCGCGACATTAGGATTAACGCTCATTTCGTTAAACAAACAAAAACGTGAAACACCGATTCCTTTTGGTCCTTATTTAGCCGTGGCGGGTTGGATTGCCTTGTTGTGGGGCGATAAATTAAATGCGTGGTATGGAATATGACACCGATGACACAGACGCTTTTTTGGCACGATTACGAAACCACTGGCACGAATCCACAAAAAGATAGACCGTTACAATTTGCGGGCGTGCGAACCGATTTGGATTTCAACATTATTGACGAGCCGATTTCGATTTATTGCAAAGTCAGTTTAGACATTTTGCCGCATCCTGAAGCCTGTTTAATCACCAAAATTACGCCGCAAATCGCCAATCAAAAAGGTGTTTGTGAGGCGGAATTTGTGCGTTTAATTCATGAGCAACTCGCTCAACCCAATACTTGCAGTTTGGGTTATAACTCGATTCGTTTTGATGACGAAGTGACACGCCACGCGCTGTATCGTAATTTTTATGATGCTTACGAACGCGAATGGCAAAACGGGAATTCACGTTGGGATTTGCTTGATGTTTTTCGCGCGGCGCAAGCATTTCGCCCGACGGGTTTTAATTGGGTTTATGACGACACGGGAAAACCGATTTTTAAATTAGATCAACTCACCGTTGCCAATAACATTCAACACGCGAATGCCCATGACGCGCTTTCTGATGTGTACGCGCTATTAGCATTAACAAAATTGTTACGTCAGGCGCAACCGCCGTTATTTCAATTTTTATTTGATCATCGAACCAAAGCGCAAGCCTTGAAATTACTGAATTTAAACGACAGTAAGCCAATGATTCATATTTCTGGTATGTATGCAGCAGACAAAAATTGTTTGGCGATTGTGTTGCCGTTATGTGTTCATCCGCTAAATCAGAATGAAGTGGTGGTTTATGATTTGAGCGTTGACCCTACGCCGTTGTTGACGTTGTCCACAGAAGAAATTAAACAACGTTTGTTTGTTTCTACAGAAAATTTACCTGAAAACGTGGCGCGAATTCCGTTAAAAACGGTTCATATCAATAAATGTCCTGTGTTGGCACCGTTGTCTGCTTTACGTCCTGAAGATGTGCAACGTTTAAAAATCAATCTTGAAATGTGCGTGCAAAATAGCGAGCGTTTAAAGTCACATTCTGATACCGCATTTTTGAATAAAATTTCAGCGGTTTTTGATATGCCTTACGCTAATTTTCAAGCCGTAATAAATGTTGATTTAGCACTTTATAGTGGGGGTTTTTTCTCTGCTGACGCTAAAAAAATAATGCTTCAAATTCGTAAAACTTCTCCCGAAAAACTAACCAATTTGCCATGTCATAGCGATACGCGCTTGTCAGAAATGTTGTTTCGTTATCGAGCGCGAAATTATCCCGACACGCTAACTGCCGAAGAATGGCAAAAATGGCGAGATTTTTGTGTTACCCAATTTACTCACGTTGAAGCGGGTGGAAGTATTTTGCTGAATGATTATTTGCAGCGCGTTCAAACGTTGCAAGAAAATGGTGCAGACAGCGCGATAATTCAAGCGTTACGCGATTATGCACACGAAAAAATGTACCATTTAGAGATTTAGTCATGACAAAACCTCGATTAGCTTGGGCAATTACTGGTTCAGGACATTACATTGAAGAATGCGTGGAATTTTTACTGACGCTTGAAAATGTTGATTTATACGTTAGTCAAGCAGGCGAAGAAGTTCTTAAAATGTATGGCATTCAACTCGACGATTTACGAAAAAAAATGCCTGTTTATCGTGATAAAACTGCTTCGTGTCCGCCAGTTGGTTTATTTTATAAAGGCTACTACCACACTTTTGTTCTCGCGCCTGCGACTTCAAACACGATTGCAAAATGCGTGTTGGGCATTGCTGATTCACTGGTTACAAATCTTTATTCGCAAGCGGGAAAATGCCGCGTTCCCAGCATCGTTTATCCGTGTGATATTGCGCCAGAAATGGAAACGACCGCGCCGAGTGGAAAAGTAATGGTTTATCCGCGCAAAATTGATTTGGAAGGCACCGCAAAATTACGCGAATTTGAATACACCACCGTCGTCGAAAGCGTTGATTTGCTGATTTCAACA
>CAZLGN010000045.1:6228-11746 GCA_964558865.1 uncultured Methylomagnum sp. | reverse complement strand
CGTCACCGCTACCAAGTAATGTGCAACCAATTACGCCGCGAATATGCGACAAATAGCCCTGCAAAGGACGTGACAATATATTTTGCTGCCCAATCAATTCGCTGACTTTAATTGCCACACACTGTTTTTGCTTATTGATAATAATGACAAATAAATGTTTTTCGTCGTCGATAAATTCATCTTCAATTGAAATCTGTTCGACATGACTTCCTTTCAAAAATTGAACAGGAATAATTTCACTATTTTCTATGTTGAGCATATAGCGTCCAGCTTCAGCAGATAAACGCATTAGACTATCACCATCGGTACGCACAATACGTTGAATGCTATCAATCGGAATAATGTATTGCACCGCGCCGACGCGAACAACCATGCCATCCAGCAACAACATCGTCAACGACATCGTCAGCGTAAAACGAATTCCGCCCAATGGTAAATTCACCATCATTAAATTTCCGCCGATAGGACTTAAAAATTCTTTAATATCCAAAAAAGACAAACCACCATAAGCCGCATCGTCGTTAGCGGTCAATCCGTATTCTTTCCGAAATACCATATCGAGTTTGGGTTTTTCATTACTCCAACCCAGCTGTATCGCACGTTGTGCTACGCGCTCTAAATCAATGCCAATACCGTTGTCTTCGATGATAACTTGTACATGATCTTCGCGTTCAACAAGCATAACGCGCAATGCACCACGTCCTTCTTTTCCTGCCGTTACTCGCCGCTCTGGTGTTTCGATACTTTGTAAAACGCAAAAACCGAGCAAAGCGCGTAAAGGTGATTTCAAATTTTCTAGCATCGTAATATCTAATAAAATTTCATCACCTTCCATTGTGAAATCAATGATACGGTGATTTTTTTTCGCGAGGGCTTCCACAAACGGTACTAACGGTTTTAATAATTGGTTGACTGAACGCATTCGTCCTGAAATGGCTTCTTCTTGCAATTGATTTAATAACGCGCCTGTTTGTACGCCAATTTGAACCATTTTTTCAATTTTTTCTTGCCAAACAAGTAGAGAATTACATATTTCTTCGCGCACGATAGCCAATTGACCATGTAGACCTTTTGTCTTGGATGTAACGGTTTTAATTAAGTCATCTTTAACGAGTTCATTTAGTAAATGCTGCACCATTGCTTGATGCGTTACTAATTCACCGATAGATTCGAGCATGCTGCTAGACATTTGCCCTTGACTTGCACTTACTGGAACAACTGTCTCATTGAACAATACGTCTTCACTGGGAATCTGCTCCGTGCCGCCTGATTTACGATCAATCAATTCCCTTTCAATAACAATCGCTTTTCCACTAGCATCAAGAGCGGTTAAGGCTTCGCTAATTTGGATAAAATTTAATGGCGTAGCGAGTAAGAAATCAAATAATGTACGATTATTATCGAATACCGTGACGTTACTGATTGCTTTTACTGCACCCGATTCTATCCAATTTAAAAAATTACAGGCAAGTTCTTCATCTTGTTCTAAATCAGCGCGGATAATACAAAAATTTTCACCATTTTCTAATGCAGCGGTGGCAGTTTTAACACTTTCAGTCGTTAACACTCTACGAAATGATTTCGGTAAGTTCAATCGCGCTTCGATACTTTGCGCTGTCAACGTACCACTTGAAACAAAAGTAGCTGTTGATGCTTCATCCAGCAATTTTTCAATCAGTTTCATGTCGGGAACATTACCAGAGCCGACACTGGCTAATACTAATTCCATATCAGCAATAAATGATTTGGCAATATGCACCATCACGGCATCGAGTTTCATTATGTCATTTAAAACTCGCGCAAATAAATCGCTTAATGCGGTGCATAAATGCGCGGCAGTATCTAACTTATAATGCAAACAAGCGTAATACACCTCGCGTAAAAGCGGTGTAATTCGCTCACAGTTTTCACTCACTTCAATGTCATTTTTAACCGATTCCAAAATGTTGTTGATGGTGAGTAAATTTTCAAATACGCGATTAGCACACCACGTTCCTAAAAGCGTTTTTGCATCAAATTCTATGTTGATATGGTTTTCTGAAAAAACATTTTCAATAGAAACTAAACCTTCGTATAACTGAAATTCAAAGCGATGCACCATTTCTTCAATATGTTCATTTGATGCGGCATCGATAAGAAAGCGTTCTGAGACAGACACCAAATGTAAAAAACCAAAATTCTCCGCTAAGGCTTTAATTTCTTGTGTTGCCGCAATAAGTTCCTCTATTTTGACGGTAACATTCAGTTCTTTTTCTGTTTGCGAATAAATGGAAAAAACGTGCAATGGTTTTTGTAATGCGGCGAAAAAGGAGGCGTTCACATCGTCGCTATCAGGATTTTCGCCATGATTGACCACTTCAACATTTTCAAAAAATTCGGTTAATTTTTCAACTAATCGTTCGGATTGTTCAAATGTGGGCGATTCAATCGTTAAAAAATGTTCTAACGCGCTTTGCCAATGATTTAAACCAATTTGTTGTGCGTAAAATAATAACCGTGCGGCTTCTTCAACTAAATGTGTTTGTGCAACCGTTGGCGATTCGGCAAAGTTTTTCAACTGGCTGTCCATTTCACGCAAAATGTCATGCGCCATTCCTGTAAAAATTTCTAAATAAACAGGATCATTCGCTAGTGATTCCGCTTTATCAAAAATCATGACTTGCATGGAATCAACTTCAACTTCATCTTGAATTTCAACGGTTGGCGTTTCTTCGTTTCCAAAATCACGTTTAAACAAGGCTAATAATCGTGCATATAACGTATTCGCTTGCTCTTTTTTTGAGTCCGTTTGTACCAAAAATTCACTCAAAACAGCTTCCCATTCGGGGAGTTTTATTTGTTCAGCGGCGATTTGTAGACGTTGACTGGCTTCTGAAAAATGGATTTGTGCTTGTTCTAAAAAATCGGTTTCAAATTCTGCAAGCGCATCGCGCATTTCTTGAAAAATATCGTTTGCCATTGATGAAAATAATTCTCGAAACATCGGATCATTCGCCAATGATTCCGAGTTATCGAAAATAATCGCTAAAGGTAACGCTTCATCAGCAGCAGGTTCTGATTCATGTTCGGCAATAATTTGTTCTAATTCAGGCTCAACAATAGGCTCTATTCCCGCTGCGAAAGTGTCACCGCTTTTTGTGTTGCGAGAACGGGCTAATTTATCTTTCATTCGATTAACCAACTCGTTTGAGGTATCGGGATTTGCGTCGAGTTGTGTATTACACACTTCCGATAACATCGGGTGCAATATATCGACTATTTCCAATAACAAATCAATCAATTCATCGTCTAATGGCACACCTTCATCCCGCACTAAACCAATTAAATCCTCTGCAACATGAGCGCGAGATTCAATCACCGATAACCCCATGACTCGTGAATTACCCTTGAATGTGTGCATAGCACGAAACAAACTTCCAATTGTATTGGTGTCTGTTGGCGTGCTTTTCAAAATAAGCAACGCTTCTTCCATTGCTTCTAAAGATTGCTCGCCTTCGTCGGCATAAAGCCCCCAAATTTCATCTAATTCGTCGGACATTTTATTTTTCTTCTACAGGTTATCGTGATTGTTTATCGGTTAGTGCGTGTTAAAGAATTCAACCCAGTATCTTTTTAATGGTTCGTTCCATTTCTGCCCCGCGAACCGCCGCTAAATCTAATGATACGGCTCCTGATGGTTTTGTAATAATCGCATCGGCACCTAACAAACGCGCTTTTGCAGCATACGGCGAACCTTCTAACGTCACGGATGACAAAATCACAATTTTAGCTTTCGTTTTTGGACGTGCTTGACGTAAAAATTCAAGTCCGTCCATTTCTGGCATTTCAATATCCAGCATAATTAGCGACAAATTTGGAAATTTTTCCAATTCAAGCAACGCTTTTTGACCGTTGCCCGCATTAGTTACTACAGTAAAGTCTGACCACTTACTGATAATGCCACGAATTACGTTACGCATCATCACCGAGTCATCTACTATCATTACTTCGTAAGTCATTTTTGATTCCTTTTACTTTTTTGCAAATTGTATGAAACAACGATGCATCCTTAATGCTCATCGCTGTAATTAGTGGAAATTTTAAAACTTACCAAATCCACGTTCATCGCTGTCTAACGGCATCACTTGTTTAGGCGATTTTTTTGCAGGTGCAGCAGCAACGGGGGGGTTAACTGCGTTTTGTTGCGCTAACATTATTTGTAACTGACGCAACAACTCTGGCGTAATACTTTCCAAAGTTAGCAAACCCGCTGAACGCTGACGTGGACGCAATTTAAATCGACTCAATTCCTGTTGAGTGCGTGACGCAACTGCCGTAAGCCCCGTAGAGGATAATGCTTGTTCTTCAGATTGCAAGCTCCCTTCGCGTGCTGCCGAAGCGACTTGTCCCATTGCAATGTTAATTTGTGAAACACCACGCGATTGTTCAACACTCGCCGTCGAAATTTCAGACACTAAATCTTTCACTTTTATAACATTTGTGACGATTTTATCTAATGCTGCGCCCGTTTCAGCCGCGATATTTACGCCGTCACTCACTCGTTTAGTTGAATCTTCAATCAAATCCGCCGTTTCGCGTGCGGCTTTTGCGCTACGTCCCGCCAAATTACGCACTTCTTGAGCAACGACTGCAAAACCACGCCCATGTTGTCCTGCTCTTGCGGCTTCTACCGCTGCATTTAATGCCAGCAAATTGGTTTGGAAGGCGATTTCGTCAATGACCTTGATAATTTTAGCAATACTTTGTGCCGAATCATTGATAGAACTCATCGCTACAGACATTGCTTGCATTTTGATTTGCCCTTGATTTGCCGCATCTGACGTAATCATTACCAATTGATTTGCCGAGTTTGCATTCGCTGTATTGGCTTTGACTTGGCTATCCGTTTCTTCAAGAGCCGATGTAACTTCTTCCACCGCTGAGGATTGTTCTTCCGAATTTATCGCCATATTGCGTGACGACGCATTGAGCTGTGTCGCTGATTCTGCTACTTGTTTGATGGTATCGTTAATTTGATAGAACGTATCATTAAGTCCTACTAACGCGCTTTCAAATGCGTCGATAATTTTACGATAATCGCCTTGATGCCTGTCAGCATTAACGGTAATGGCTAAATCACCATCTACAATTGCGTTGGACATGATGGACGCATCTTCAATAATGAAATTCACGGCATCAATACAAGTATTGAGATTATTTTTCAGAATGTTGAAATCGCCGTTATAAGTATCGGTAATTTTGACGGGAATGTTCCCTTTCGAAATGTTATCGACATAATTTGCCGCCACATTTAACGGGTTAATCACCGCATCTAGCGTAGCATTCACGCCTTCGACAATTTTACGGAAATCGCCTTGATGTTTGGTGGCATCCGCCCGAGTGGCTAGCCGTCCTTCCACCGCCGCAACCGATAAGATATTAGCATCGGCGACTAATTGATTGACCGCATCGACACAGGTGTTAAGGTTGTTTTTCAGAATGTTGAAATCGCCGTTGTAGGTATCAACGATTTTGGTTG
>CAZLGN010000045.1:0-6128 GCA_964558865.1 uncultured Methylomagnum sp. | reverse complement strand
CGCCTTGATGTTTGGTGGCATCCGCCCGAGTGGCTAGCCGTCCTTCCACCGCCGCGACCGATAAGATATTGGCATCGGCGACTAATGCTTGAATGTTATTTTTAAGTAAGACTAACCATTCATGAATTTGGTCTTGTTCCGAAGCTTTGCTCATTTCGGCGGTTAAATCGCCACTCGCAATTTTAGTTATATAAGCCACTAAATTGGTTAGCCAGCCATGCACGCCATTGACTGACTGTTTCATTCTATCGTGATCACCTTTGCAAGGAATATCTACTTTTTCGCGTAAGTCACCGCCGCGAATCATAGATAAAATGCGATTCCCTTCACCAATGGGCAGCAAGATTGCGTCAAGCATTTCATTTACGCCCCGCACAACTGCCGCGTATTCACCTTCAAACTCTTCCGCTTTACCACGCGCAGACAATAAGCCGTCATTTGAGGCAATCGTTAAACGGTGCATTTCGTTTTGCAACGAGCGCAGCACGTTGACGACTTGAATCAAACTTTTGGCTTGTTCATCATGTTCGGAACGAACGTCCACTTTCACTGAAAAATCACCCGTTGCAATGCCTTGAGCGGCGGCAGTTTGCTGATTGATAGCATCAATGCAACTGTTCAAATTATTTTTCAAAATATTGAAATCACCGTTATAAGTATCGGTAATTTTCGCGGGGATATTTCCTTTTGAAATGTTATCGACATAATCCGCCGCCACATTTAATGGAATAATCACGGCATCTAAAGTCTCATTCACGCCTTCGACAACTTTACGGAATTCACCTTGATGTTTTGAGGCATCGGCACGTGTCGATAAACGTCCATCTACTGCCGCCACCGATAAAGTATTTGCATCCGACACCAAACGGGCAATGTTTGTTCGCAATATCCCCACACTGTCGTACAGTTTTTTAACTACACCTTCCCCAATATGAACAATACTGCCTAATTCTTTGCTCAAATCGCCTTTTGAAACGGCGTGCAAAACCTCGGTTATTTCATTGATTGACGTAATATCGCTCCATTCCACCATCGTGCAAGTACGTTTTCCAACGCTGTTGAATAGTGGTGTTGCAGCGAGCGAAAAAGTACGCTGACCAACTGTGATTTCAGTGCTAATGGATGTATCTAAACCATCTAAAAGTTTGCGTTGATATTCGGGGTTTTTATGGAAAACATCCATATTCATACCCATTAGCTTTTTTGAATTAAAATTCGGTATCGCTTTACGAATATCGTCATTTGCTTCAGCAAACATTTTTACTAATGAAGGATTCATGTAAATAATGTTGTAATTTTCATCAGCTAATTGGACGCAAGTCGATAAACCTTCGAGCAAATGCTCCATTTTTACATCGTTAAGTGTTGTCTCACTTGTTATTTTCTTTTCTTCTGGCATTTTGTGTTCCTCGTCGTCCAACTCATTGTCTAAAATAATTGTGGCGGGTGCCGCCGTCATTGCGGATTCGCTGCTTTTTTCTTTATCTACCCATGCCAGCGGATCATTGGGCGGTTTAGGTGGTCTTCTTCGTCTTTCTGTCATTATGTTTTGCCACTAATTTTGTCTTAACCAATAATTTGTTAAAGCAAGATAATCATTCGCTCCCGAATTATCAGGCGCGTAATCAAAAATACTCCAGCCATAACTTGGTGACTCTGCAAGCCGCACCGATTTACGAATAACACCGCTTAATAAATTATCACTAAAACGCTGCGTTAAACTTTCACGCGCTTCTCGATGCACAATTAAACGAGCATCGTAGCGGCACAGCAATAAACGTAATCGACTGCGTGAAATGTTAAATTTTTCCATCGTTTGAAACAATCGGCTTACGCCTTGCATACTCAAAAATTCAGGTTCGAGCGGTGTTAAAATCCAATCGGCTTCCGCCATTAAATGTGCAACGGTTGGATTCCAAACAGGTGGCGCATCAATAATCACAAACCCTTTCGGCTGCACTCTTGATTTAGAAAATTCTATTTTTGTTGTCGGGTCGCAATCGCCTGTAATCAGTGATAATCGCTCACTGATTTCTAACGGTTTTCCTGCGCGTCCCGCTAACCAATCGCTTACATTCCACGCAAAATTTTCTGCTTGATAACCTAGCGCGGCGGTTAAGTGCGTTTGCGGATCTAAATCAACCAATGTTACGGGTAAATCCCCAAAACGTGCCAATCCCGCGCCTAAATTCAACGCTGTTGTCGTTTTTCCTACGCCGCCTTTTTGATTGAAAATAAGAATGTTCATACAACGTATTTCCAATTATTCGGCTTTAAAAACAGAAAGTGTTTGTTTTAAATCAATAATATGCCCAGAAATTAAGCATTGTGCATCCAACAAAATAGCGACTTTATTGCCTTGTTTTCCTAAACCACGAATTACGCCTTCTCTATTTGTGCCGAATTGTGGTGGCTGATCAATATGGTTTTCAGGAATTTCCATCACTTCGCTGACGTTATCGACAATCAAACCAATTAACACGCCGTTAATATCGAGAACGATAATCACGGTGCGTTCACAATAAACTTCTTCAGGCATATTGAATCGTTTACGAACATCCATTACTGGAATAACTTTGCCACGCAAATTGATAACGCCTTTAATGAAGGCGGGAACATCTGGAACTTCCATAACACGCTGCATTCCGACGATTTCAGTAACAAAGTTAATTCCAATCCCATATTCTTCGGAACCTAATCCGAAAGTCAGATACATATCGTTAATATCGTTTTCGTCGTTAAATATCAACTGATGTTGTTCATCATTAACTCTTTGTTTTAGTGCTTCTTTTTGATGCGTATTGGCGTGTGGCATTCAATTTCTCCCGATTGTAATAATGTATTATTTTTATCTAAGTGCGCTAATTAACGCATTCGGAATCTGTTCTAAAGGTAACATTCTTTCAACTGCCCCTAAGACCAAAGCCACTTGTGGCATTCCGAATACCACAGAGGTCGCTTCATCCTGTGCATAAGTGTGTCCACCTGCTTTACGAATCGCTAATAAACCTTCCCCGCCATCTCTGCCCATGCCCGTTAAAATCGCGGCGGCAACTTTACACGTTGCTTCACGCGCTATCGAATGAAATAGCACGTCAACTGCTGGGCGACAGTAATTAACAAATTCACCTTCTTGAAGACTGATTCGATATTGATTACCAGTGCGAACAATCCGCGTATGACATGAACCACCAGGCGCAATTAAAATCTGCCCTGGAATTACTAAATCGCCGTCTTCTGCTTCTTTTACTTGCATTTGGCATAAGCCATTTAAGCGCGTTGCAAAAGCGGTAGTGATGCCAGCGGGCATGTGTTGAACAATAATAATGGCGGGCGAATCGGCTGAAAAAGTGGGTAAAACGCGACCTAACGCTTCTACGCCGCCAGTGGAAGAACCAATAGCAATAATTCCTGTTTTATCACAAGAAGAAGGCGAAGATGTAAGCGAGTTCGGCATGTTGCGATACGCTATTTTTTTTACGACAATTCCCGCCGCCCGCTTAATACGTTGATTGATTTCATCTTTTGACATTGCCAATTGATTAAGAGTATTTAACGTCGGTTTAGCAATCACATCTACCGCTCCAAATTCCAACGCATCAAGCGTAATCCGCGCCCCTGCTTGCGTCAATGAACTAATAATGACGGTGGGTGTGGGCATGACTTCCATAAAATGCTTGTGAAAAGTAATGCCATCCATGCGCGGCATTTCCACATCCAATGTAATTACATCGGGTTCTAATTCCACCATCAAATCCCGCGCTTCATAAGGATTCTCCGCTTCACCAATCACTTCAATTTCGGGATTGCTAGCCATGTTACGAATAAGCATTTTTCGCACCAGGGCAGAATCATCGACAATTAAAACGCGAATGCGTTTTTTAGGCATGGTCATAATGATTTGTATCCTTTCGATAAACGCCAGTGGCAACGTTAATCCAACGTGTTTTAAGGTGACGCAATGTCACGGTCACGCTCGTTAAAAGCCAGCCTCCATCTTTTGTCACATTGTAGATATTTTCAACAATTTCTTGTTGGTGCGCTTCATCAAAGTAATAAAGAACATTTCGACAAAAAACGACATCAAATGACCGCGTAAAAGGGTAGGGCTGTGTTTTTAAATTCATCGTTCGAAAAGTACACATATTGCGAATTTGTTTATTAACGCGATGTTGCCCGTCACTCATTGATTCAAAATAGCGTTTTAAAATTGCACAGTTCGTATGTTCGAGGGCTGTTTGACGGTAAATCGCGCGTTCGGCATGAGCAATCACCGTTTTGTTAATATCCGTCCCCAAAATACTTAAATTATTTTTTGCCCATTCGATGCCGTTTGCTTCTGCGGCAATCATTGCAATGGTGTAGGCTTCATCACCCGTCGAAGCTGCCGCACTCCAGATACGCACATCATTTGAATTTAACGTGGGTAAAATCCTATCTCGAAAATAATTGAGAACTTGCGGCTCACGAAAAAAATAAGTGTGATTAGTCGAAGCGGCATCAATAACCTGTGAATGTAATTCCTGTAAATCAACGTCGTCCAAAGCATTGGCGAGTTCGACTAAATTAGAAAATTTGTGTTTTTCACAAATGCGCGTTAGTCGCTGTAACAATAACGCTTGTTTTTTTTCGGGATAGTGCATTCCACAACGCTTATTCAACCACGCGCGAATGCGATTAAATGAAACAGAATCTAAAGCGATAAGCGTTATCATCAAAATTTACCCGAAATAAGTTGTTCGCAATCCAACACGGTAGCGACTTCCCCCGTTCCTAATAACGCACAACCCATGCTAGCGCGAATTTTTCCCAAGGAAGTTGGCAGTGGTTTCATAACGACTTGTTGTTGATCAAAAATTTCATCGACAGGCAGCCCAATTTGACCTTGGCTGGTAGTGAAAATAACGATAATTTGCGAAATGAGAGGAATTTTTTCTTTTATTGCTTCGCCATAAAATTCATCCAATCGACAGATGGGAACAAAACAATCTCGAACTTTGACGACTTCTGAACTGTCATCGGCGGAAATGTGAGTAATTTGAAAATCAAGCGGTTGGAAAATTTCACTCACCACGTCAATCGGTGTGGCGTAAAGTCGATTGCCAACGCGCATCACTAAACTATCTAAAAATGCTAATGTCAAAGGAATCGACAGCGTTACCCGTGCGCCGACACCCGCTTCACTGTGAATTGCAATGCGTCCGCGTAATTCTTTGATGGTATTGTTTAAAACGTCCATTCCCACGCCGCGCCCTGAAAGATTTGTGACGGCTTCAGCGGTTGAAAAACCTGGTTGAAAAATGACTTTCCAAAGCACGTCGTTAGGTGGTTCTTCCGTTACGCCAAATATGCCGCGTTCACGCGCTCGCGCTAAAATGCGTTCTCGATGCAGTCCGCCGCCGTCATCAGCAATGATGATGTTAATGTCGCCGCCGACTTGAATTGCTGATAACGTGATTGTTCCAACTTCGGGTTTTCCCGCTGCAATACGATTAGCGGTTGATTCCAGCCCGTGATCTGCCGAGTTCCGCACAATATGAACGAGCGGTTCGTAAAGTCTATCGACAACCACTTTATCAATTTCAAGGTCTTCACCTTCTAATACCAAATTGATTTTTTTATCGGTTTGTCGTTCTAACTCGCGAATCATTCGGCGCATACGTCGAAAAACTTCGCCAATTTCAACTTGGCGTAATTCAGTAGAAATGTCTTGAATTTCACGCACAATCATTTTTAAACGGTGAGCGGATTTTTCGAATTCGTCTAACTCTAACCCTTTTAATTCTGGACAATTGATCGTTTCCGACACGCTCAAACCCAATTCCCCAACAATATCCATCAGACGCGATATTTTTTCAGCAGGAACGCGCAGAAAAGCAGTTTGTTGTGCGCCAGACGCAGTAGATGCGTCACTTTCGGTTTCGTTATTCATCAATTTGTCTCATTTGAAACATCGGTTAAGTTTTAAAATGTTAGCAGATGCCATCACTCAAAATGAAAAAATCAATGAATTAGGATTTTTTAAATGTGCTACAGCGGCTAAATGATTTTTAAAAATATGTGTTGCGGGTGCTAAAAATGAACATTTTATCGACCAAGTCATTAAAATTTTTAACTTAAAAACACTG
>CAZLGN010000044.1:8346-11768 GCA_964558865.1 uncultured Methylomagnum sp. | reverse complement strand
TCGAAATGCGAAAACGTAATGAAGGGCAGCAACTTATCGAAGATAGCAAATCGGACATTGGTTGGGGCAGTCAAATTCGTTCGTATGTTTTAGATCAATCACGCATCAAAGATTTACGCACAGGCTACGAAGTCGGCAACACGCAAGCCGTTTTAGATGGTGATTTAGACGGTTTTATTGAAGCTAGTTTAAAAAACGGTTTGTAATTTTTTCGATAACTTTTACGGAGATTTTTTATGTCACGCAACGCCGCTATTCTTTTTGAACCCGATGCTTATTTGTTGTCCGAACCCAAATTGATGGGACGACAAGCCGCAGGAAACAGTTTTTTACGCGCCGCCATTGCGGGGAGAAATGAGCAACCACTTTTTGCTTATACGCCGAATCAAAAATCTGCCGAAGTGTTTTCACGTCTCGTTAAAACACTTGAACCTGCGGCGGAAGGGCATTGGATTCCCGCCGATCGTTTGGATTTACTGGCACAAATCGGCACGCTTTATATGCCAGGCCCTGGTTTAGATGCCGCCGCAAAATTACGTTTGCATGCGGGAAGTGCGGCTTATTCATTGGTTGGCGTAACGCACACCACCGCATCACATCGTGCAATGGAAGCGATTACAGGTTTATTAGCGGCTCCCGTCATGCCGTGGGATGCGTTGATTTGTACGTCATCCGCTGTTTTAGAAACCGTCAAACTTTTGCTAAACTCAGAAATAGAGACATTGCGTTGGCGTTTTGGTTCACAAATCAATGTTACGTTGCCGCAACTTCCTGTTATTCCGCTGGGAATTCATTGTGCGGATTTTGATTTTACGGCGGATATTCGTGCGGTGGCGCGTGCGGCACTAAATATCAGTGAAGATGAAATTGTTTTAGTTTTCGTTGGGCGATTATCGTTTCATGCCAAAGCACACCCGCACGCCATGTACCTCGCGGCACAAGAAGTTGCCAAATCAACAGGCAAAAAAGTCACATTATTACAATGCGGCTGGTTTGGAAATGATGCGATTAAAGCCAGTTTCATTGATGGCGCGGCGCAGTTTTGTCCAAATGTGCGAACCATTTTTGTTGATGGGAGAAATCCCGAATTAGCCCGTCACAGTTGGGCTGGCGCGGATATTTTTATTTCGTTGTCGGACAATGTTCAGGAAACGTTTGGTATTACGCCGATTGAAGCGATGGCAGCGGGTTTGCCTGTTATCGTCAGCGATTGGAATGGTTATAAAGACACGGTGCGCGATGGTGTAGACGGTTTTCGAATTCCAACGATTATGCCGCCGCCAAATTTGGGTGAAAATTTTGCCAAAATGCACGAAGCGGGAACGATAACTTACGATATTTATTGTGGTTTGAGTTGCCAAACGGTTTCGATTTCGATGGTTTCGTTAATCGAAAAATTAACGCTGTTAGTTGAAAATTCGGCATTGCGGCAAAAAATGGGCGCGGCAGGTAAAAATCGTGCGAAAACAGAATTTGATTGGCGCGTGGTTTATCCGCAATACCAAAATTTGTATGCACAGCTGCACAATTTAAGATTGTCGGCACAACAAAATGTAACGTGGCAAGCGCTATTACAAACTGCACCACGTTTAGCCGCTAGTCGTTTAGACCCGTTTCACAGTTTTCGACACTATCCGACAGCGTTAATCCAATCTACGACGCGCGTGGCGTTGCAGACCAATAACGCGCTAGCGGCTTATAGCGAGCTAATGAAAAATCCGTTGTTTAATTACGCCGTGCAAGTGTTGCCGAATTTGGTGATAGTTGAAAAAATTGTCAATGCGTTGAATTTAAAAACATTGAGTTTGCAGGAATTGTCGCAACAAAGTGGTGTTAATTTAGGGGAAACAGTTTTAGCGGTAGCAGTGTTAGTGAAAATGGATTTAATGCGGTTTGTGTAAATTTGACCAAATAGATAAATACAGTTATAAGTAAAAGATAATTGACCTTATTTTTATCTTTTTGGAGCGTTACCATGACCGCAAAACACAATGAAATTCTTTTCATCGACTCAAATATCTCTGACGCACAATCACTGACAGCAGGTATTTCAACTAACGTTGAAGTCATTCTTCTCGATAACAAAACCAACGGTATCAATCAAATTGCCGCTGCGTTAGACGGGCGGCAAAATCTCGATGCTATTCACATCATTTCGCATGGCTTGGAAGGACAGTTAACGTTTGCTAACGGTTCGCTTAATAGCGCGAATATCACGGATTACGCCACACAACTCAAACGTATCGGCTCTTCTCTGTCCGAAAATGGTGATTTGTTGTTGTACGGTTGTGATGTGGCAAAAGGTGAAAATGGTTTAGCATTTATCAATCAGCTTTCTGTTTTGACGGGCGCAGATGTTGCAGCATCAAATGATTTAACAGGCAACATTTTTTCAGGTGCGGATTGGGTTTTGGAGTCTGCTGTGGGTAGCATCGAAGCCAATTCGTTAGTGAGCAATGATGTTGCTGGGTTCAACAGCATATTGACGGATGATTACACCGCTGACACTTCAACTTCGGGTTCTATTTATGGTGGTGGTCACTCATTAACGGGCAACATCGAAACCTCGGGCGATCATGATTGGTTTAAAGTTTATCTAGCAGCGGGTTCTACATACACTTTTGAGCTTAAAGGTTCATCTACAACTGAAGGAACATTAGTTGATCCCTACCTTACGCTACGGAATTCATCTGGTACTTCTATTAAATCTGATGACGATGCGGGCGTGGGTGTTAATTCTCTAATTTCATCATATACAGCACCCAGCACTGGTGCCTATTATCTTGATGCTCAGGGTTGGGGGTCTGGTATTGGTACTTACACACTGTCAGTGTCATCCGCTGATCATCCTGCTAATTCTGCACCTACTGGTGAAGTAGTTATCAGTGACAATATACCTCGCGGTCAAGTGCTGACAGCCACTAATACCCTAGCAGATGCAAATGGATTGGGTGCTATCAGTTATCAGTGGAATGTCATTGACATTTCATCAGGTATTATCAGCATTGTTGGCACGGGTGACACCTACACATTAACTGGTACGGATGTAGGTAAAACAATTACTGCTGTTGCCAGCTACACCGATAATTTAGGCAGCTTGGAAATCGTTTCCAGTGGTTCTTACCAATACAATGCAGACGGCTCAAGCTCTTATTCAACTACTTATCCAGACGGCTCTAGCTCTTATTCAATCACTTATGCGGACGGCTCTAGCTATTCTTCCCAGTACAATGCAGACGGCTCCAGCTCTTCTTCCCAATACAATGCAGACGGCTCTAGCTATTCTTCCCAGTACAATGCAGATGGCTCCAGCTCTTCTTCAACTACTTATGCGGACGGCTCTAGCTATTCTTCCCAGTACAATGCAGACGGCTCTAGCTCTTCTTATCAATACAATGCAGATGGAGTTCTAACATCGAGTT
>CAZLGN010000044.1:0-8246 GCA_964558865.1 uncultured Methylomagnum sp. | reverse complement strand
CTCTAGGTGTTTTAACGTCGAGTTCTTCTTCCCAAGCAGACGGCTCTAGCTCCTCTTCCCAATACAATGCCGATGGCTCTAGCTCTTCTTCAACTACTTATGCAGACGGCTCTAGCTATTATTATGAATACAATGCAGATGGAGTTATAACATTCAGTTCTGTTCAAAATGCACCAATAGATAGCACCCCAACCTATCTTTTAAGCGTTGATAAAACAACAATCAATGAAGGTGAGACGGCAACGCTACATTTGCAAACCACCCATATCGCGACAGATACTTCCGTCGATTTTAATTTAAATCCGAATTCGACAGCGACTGGCGAAGATGTAAGTGGTGGCAGCATTCCAACGTCTTTCATCGTAAAAGCAGACGGCACTGCAGAAATTCTCTTGACGTTTCTTGATGATAATGATCTTGAAGGCACAGAAAATTTAATTTTTACCTTGACAGCCGATGTGAACCAATCGGTAACTATTAACGTCAATGAAATTGACATTGTTCCGACTTATGCTTTGAGTTTTAATAAAAAAATCGTTAACGAAAATGAGACAGCGACGTTAAGTTTGCAAACGACGAATGTGGCGGCGGGAACCATCGTTAATTTTACCAGAGCTAATAGTTCGACAGCCACAGCAGCAGATGTGAGTGGTGCTATTCCAACGGCTTTCGTGGTAGGAGCAAATGGCAGAGCAACCACTCTTTTTACGTTTCTTGATGATAATAACCCTGAAAGCACAGAAACTTTAACATTCACCTTGGATAACGATCCCACTAAAAAGGCTACCGTTAACATCAATGATGCGCTGCCGACTTATAATTTAAGTATCGATAAAAGCACCATCAACGAAGGTGAGACGGCAACGTTAAGTTTACAAACCACCCATGTGCCAGCGAATACCTCCGTTAATTTTACCTACACTGGTACTGCGTCAGCGGCAGACGTGAGTGAAGTGGCGGGCATTCCAACGACTTTCGTGGTGGGGGAAGACGGAAGAGCAAGCAAGCAGCTAAATTTTCTTACTGATTTGGTACTGAACGAAGGAAATGAAACGTTGACGTTCGCCTTAGACGTTGGCACCACGACTGTGGCTTTAGCCATCAATGATATGCCACCGACGTTCGCGTTAAGCGTCGATAAAGGCACTGTCAAAGAAGGCGAAACGGCGATTATTAGCTTACAAACAACGAATGTTGCGGCAAATACAGCTTTTAGTTTTACAAGAGCTAGTAGCTCGACGGCGACAGCAGCAGATCTGAACGGTGGTATTCCAGCGACTTTTATAGTAGGTGCTGACGGCAAGGCAACTATTCCTTTAGCGTTCCTCCTTGATAATGAAAACACTGAAGGTACAGAAAATTTAACTTTCACCTTGGTGAACGATCCCTCCAAATCGATAACCGTTTACGTTAATGACGCGCCACCGACGTATCAGTTAAGTTTCAATAGCTCCTCCGTCACAGAAGGCGATGCGGCAAGTCTTAGTTTGCAAACCACTAACGTTGCTCCAAACACAGTAGTGAGTTTTTCTTCTAGTGGCAGCATAACAGCGGCAGATTTAAGTGGTGGTTCTTCAATTCCAACATCTTTCACTGTGGGAGCTGATGGCAAAGCGAGCATTCCTTTAACGTTTCTTGATGATAAAAGCACTGAAGGTTCTGAAAATTTAACGTTCACCTTAGCGAACGATTCCACTAAATCAGCAACTATTACTGTCAATGACCCGCCAGTTCCAACGTATCAGTTAAGTTTTGATAAAACGAATGTCAAAGAAAACGAGGCGGCGACTTTAACGTTAATAACCACTAACGTTGCGGCAAAAACCGTCGTTAATGTTACTACGACGAGTGCAGCAGATGTAAGTATTCCTGCCTCTTTCACAGTCGGATCAGATGGTAGAGCCACTATTTCATCGTCGTTTTTGGAAGATCATCTTATCGAAGGTACAGAAGCGTTAATTTTCACCTTAGTGGATGCGCCTACTACATCAGCAACGATTAACGTCACCGATCAACCTGCAACTTATTCGTTAAGCGTTGATAAACCCTCTGTTAGAGAAAATGAATCGGCGACTTTAACGTTGGAAACCAATAACGTGGTGGCAAGTGCAGTGGTAAATTTCACGGTTAGTGGCAAGGCAACTGCCGCTGATGTCAGTGGTAGCGTTATTCCAACGTCTTTCACAGTGGGAACAGATCGTAAAGCAACCATTCCCTTGGCATTTCTTAATGACAACATTTCCGAAGGCATAGAAGATTTAACTTTTACGTTGACGAATGTGTCCTCTAATTCCGCAACAATTAACGTTAGGGATCCAGCGATTTATGCGTTGAGCATCGACAAAAGCACAGTTAAGGAAAATGAGACAGCGACTTTAACGTTACAAACCACGAACGTGGACGCAAATACAGTTGTTAATTTTACGGTCAGCGGTGGCGCGACTAGCACAGATGTAAGCGGTGGGATTCCAGCAGCGTTCACAGTGGGCGCAGATGGTAAGGCAACTATTCCTTTGGCATTCTTGGAAGATCATCTCATTGAAGTGGCTGAAAATTTAATTTTCACTTTAGCGGACGATTCCACTAAATCGGCAACTATTAGCGTCAATGACTTACCACCAACTTACTCGATAAGCCTCGACAAAACGACGGCTAAAGAAAATGAGGCAGCGACTTTAACGCTGACAACCAATAATGTGGCGGTAGGTACGTCGGTGAATTTTACCGTTAGTGGAAATGCAACTGTCGCAGATGTCAGTGGCGGCATTCCAGCTTCTTTCACAGTGGGTGCAGACGGCACTGCAACTATTCCTTTGGCGTTTTTTGAAGATCATCTTGCCGAAGGTTCAGAAAATTTAACGTTCACTTTGGCGAATGATACGACAAAATCAGCAACTATTAGCATCGTTGATCAACCACCGACTTACGCATTAAGCCTTGATAACAGCACAGTTAAAGAAGGCGAGGCGGCAGCAACATTAACATTGCAAACCACTAACGTTGCCGCTAATACGGCGGTGAATTTCACGGTTAGCGGTAGCGCAACTGGCGCAGATGTCAGTGGCGGAATCCCAACCTCTTTCATGATAAAGGCAGACGGCACGGCGACCATTCCTTTTGCATTTACAGAAGATCGTATTGCCGAAGGTTTAGAAAATTTAACTCTCACCTTGGTAAATGATGCCACACAGTCAAAAACCATTACTGTCAATGACCAACCACCAACTTACTCGTTAAGCATCGATAAAAGTACCGTCAATGAAGGCGAAACGGCAACGGCGAGCTTGCAAACTACCAACGTAGCGGCGAACACTCCTGTTTATTTTTCCGTCAGTGGTAGTGCGACTGCCGCAGATGTAAAAGATGGTATTCCAGCGGCTTTCACCGTGGGAACAGACGGTAAAGCAACCATTCCGTTAAAGTTTTTGAATGATAAACTTGCCGAAGGGGCAGAAAGTTTAATCATGACGATTTCTAACGACCCGACAAAATCAGTGACGATTAACATTAACGATAATAACTTACCGACAGGTACTTTGAGTATTACAGGTGGCTCAACAACGGGTGGTTTAACCACGGGCATGGGTGGGCAAATGTTATCCGTGCAAAATAACGTAACGGATTCAGATGGTTTAGGTTCAATGAACTATCAGTGGTTGGGCGACGGCTTGGCAATTAGCGGCGCAACTAACTCCACTTATACTATCGCCGCCACGGATGCTGGCAAAGCGATTACGGTGAAAGCGAGTTACACCGATTCGCGCGGTAATGATGAAAGTGTGACCAGTACGACAGTCGTAACGGTTGCTCCGCAAACAGATCACACTGGGTCAGTTGAGACTTCAGGTTCGACGGAACAATATCAGATGTTAACGGCGAACAATACGCTTGCTGATGTTAATGGTTTGGTCGGTGCAATCAGTTATCAGTGGTTGAGTGGCGGCACGCCTATTAATAATGCCACGCAATCGACGTATTCCTTGACGCAAACAGATGTTGGCAAGACTATCAACGTAAAAGCCAGCTACACCGATGGTTTAGGTAGGGTTGAGAGTGCAACTAGCCCAAGTATATCGGTTACTAATGTCAATGATCTTCCCACGGGTTCTGTAGAGATTAAGGGGATGCCTAAACCAGGCGAAACGCTGACCGCTGCGAATACACTTGCCGATTTAGATGGTTTAGGCACGATTAGTTATCAGTGGTTAGATGACAGCTCTGTTATTTCTGGTGCAACGCAAGCGACTTACAAGCTGGCGAATGATTCGAGTGCAGTAGGTAAAAAGATTAGCGTGCAAGCTAGTTACACTGATTTATATCGCACCAATGAGAGTGTGATTAGCGGCATTGTAGAAGTGATCGACCCCATACAAGCTGTTCACACAGGACGTGTTCTGATTTCAGGTTCAGCGCAACAAAATCAAACATTAACCGCGCTGACTGATGAGTTACATGATGTGAATGGGTTAGGCACATTCCACTATAAGTGGCTCAGTGACGGCATAGAAGTTAGTGACAAAACCCAAGCGACTTACGATTTAACTCAGACAGATGTCGGTAAAACAATGAGTGTTACTATCAGTTATACCGATGGACTTGGTCGAGTTGAAAGTGAAAGCAGTGAATCAACGGAAGTGGTAGCTAATATCAACGATAAACCGATTGGTACAGTTTCAATTAGTGGCACGGCTAAAGAAGATGAAACACTCATTGCCAATACAAGCACGCTTCGTGACCTCGACAATTTAGACGAGTCTGGTAGCACCAGTGTTTCAGACGAATCTATCAGCTATCAATGGTTAAGAAACGGTATGGCAATTTCTGGTGCAACTGAAAAAACTTATACGCTAAAAGATTCAGGAGCAGATTCCGATGTAGGTAAAACAATCAAAGTCGCCGTAAGTTATACCGATAATTTCGATACTTTAGAAAGTGTCACAAGTAGCGCAACAACGTCTGTAGTAAATGTAAATGATTTGCCAACTGGTAAAGTTTTAATTAGCGGCACAGCTCAACCAGGGCAGATTTTGACTGTAACGAATACGTTGGCGGATGGTGATGGTTTAGATTCAACTAAAATCACCTATCAATGGTTAAAAAATGGTTCGGTAATTGGGGGCGCGACGAAAGCAACTTACACGTTAGTCGCTTCAGATCTCGATAAAACCATCAGCGTGAAAGCTAGTTACACGGACTTTCATAAGACAAAAGAAAATGTGGTCAGTGAATCAGTGACCATTTATGGACAACGCGCCCCAACAGGAAAGGTTTTGATTCCAGATTCTGCGGAACAAAATCAAACATTGACCGCAGTGATTAAAGGCTCTGGTAATCCATTAGACGATTTAGCTGATGTAAATGGTTTAACAGGTACAGATGGTTTGGGGGTTATTAGTTATCAGTGGTTGAGCAACGGCACACCGATTTCTGGTCAAACTCAAAGCACTTATACATTGACCCAAGCTGATGTGGGTAAAAATATCCGTGTAACAGCAAGTTATACAGATGGTTTGGGTAAATTGGAAAGTGTCCAGAGCAATATAATCGCTTCGATTGCTAACGTTGAGTTTCCGCCAACAGGTTCAGTAAAAATTAGCGGAGCTGCTCAAGAAGGCAATACACTTACTGCTGATACCAGTGATATTCGTGACCTCGACAATATAGACAGTGCATTTAGTTATCAATGGTTTAGTGGCAGCGTAGCAATTAAAAATGCGATAAATGCGACTTATAAACTGGCTCAAACAGAGGTAGGAAAAGCAATCAAAGTAGAGGCGAGTTACACTGATGGCGACGACAACAAAGAAACGGTCACAAGCGTTCCAATAGCATCAGTTGCCAATGTTAATCAGTCACCAACGGGTTTAGTGACGATTAGCGGTACGGCTATACCAGGCGAAACACTCACCACTGATACCAGTGCCGTTCGCGACCTCGACAATTTAGATAGCTTGGGTAACACCAGTATTCCACTGGAATCTATCAGCTATCAATGGTTGGAAAATGATGTGTCAATCCCCGACGCAACAGAATCTACTTACACGTTGCCCGATGAGTCTGAGCAAGATGTTGAAATCAAAGTGAGAGCAAGTTATACAGATGCTTTTGGCAAAGCAGAAAGTGTTACAAGTGTTGGGAAACAATTAGTTGAAAATCACGCCCCAACGGGCGATGTGAAAATTCAGGTCGCAGCAAAAGACGGAGTTCCTAAAGTCGGCGCAATTTTAAAAATTGCCAACACCTTGAAAGATGAAGACGGTTTAGGAGATTTCAATTATCAATGGTTACGCGCTGGCAAAGCCATTGACGGTGCAACGGCTGAAACTTATACGCTCGCTAAAGCGGATGACGGTAAAAAAATCAGCGTTAGCGTGGATTACACAGACGATTTGAATTTTGCCGAATCAAAAACCAGTGCTGAAATTACGGTGGTAAATGGCTTAATCAAACTCGGAACATCGGGGAAAGACAGTCTTCTCGGTGGAGCTAAAAACGATTATTTATCGGGTCAAGCAAATGCTGATAGTTTTAACGGCGCAGCTGGCGATGATTTTTTAAATGGCGGAGTGGGTAATGATTCGCTCAACGGTGGCAACGGAAATGATACATTATTGGGTGGCGACGGCAATGATACATTGCTGGGTGGCAGCGGAAATGATTCGCTCGATGGTGGGAAAGGCAACGACAAATTAACGGGCGACGCTGGAAACGACACGCTTCAAGGTGGTGTCGGTATTGACACGATGACGGGCGGTGCAGGCGATGATTATTACTTTGTGAACGATAGCAAAGACGTAGTCACTGAAGCAAAATCCGAAGGCACGGATACCGTTGAAAGCACTTCGACTTATAGTTTAGTAGGTAGCAATGTTGATAACCTCATTCTTAGCGAACTTAGCGGAATCGACGACAACAATGGCACAGGCAACGACTTGAACAATCAAATTACGGGCAACGTCGGCGATAATAAACTTGTGGGCGGCAAAGGAAATGACAAGTTAGTGGGTGGAGCTGGAGCGGATGATTTAGATGGTGGTTTAGGTGCCGACACCTTGATTGGTGGCGACGATGACGACGCTTATTACATGAACAACACCGAAGACAAAATTGTTGAAATGGAAAACGGTGGTGAAAAAGATGAAATTATCGCTGAAGTGAGTTTTGATTTAAGCACTAGTCAAAACGTAGAAGTATTAACCTTATCAGGTGCAAAAGCGATTGATGGCACAGGTGATGACTTCAACAATTTATTGCGCGAAATTGGTGATGGGACAATCGCCAACAATTTCGACGGTAAAGCGGGTGATGACACCGTTAACGGTGAAGGCGGCAATGACACGATTGAAGGTGGCGAAGGCAATGACATAATCGATGGCGGTGACGGTAGCGACACGGTGATTTTCAGCGGCGCACAAAGCGATTATCAAATTACGCCAAACGCAGATGTGAAAGGCGGTTATGTTGTGAGTTATATCGGCAATGATGAAAAAATTAATGAAGGCGTAGACTCGTTGACGAATGTGGAAATTTTACAATTTTCCGATGATCCGTCTGTCGCAATTTCATTGGTCGGCGTAGCAGCATAAAATTCCCATTTTTGTCCAAAATAGAGAGCTGTCAAACACACGATTGTAGAAATACTTGTTTTGACAGCTCTTTTGACAGTTCACATTTTGCCGTGTAAGCAATTCAAAAAACCAGTACAACCTTGTTGCAAAACGTGAATCATGATATAAATCCGCGTTCAATTTTGTAATAATCCTCACGTTTATCGTCACGTTTGAAAGGGTGCTTTGTGAAAATTCACAAGTTTTTCAATCGGGGTAATCGGTGGCGTAACCCAATGGGACAGCCAGTTCCACTTAAAATTTAGGAGAAATCAATGGCAGCAGTAACTATGCGTGAAATGCTTGAAGCGGGCGTACATTTTGGACACCAAACACGCTATTGGAATCCAAAAATGGCGAACTATTTATTTGGTTCGCGTAGCAAAATCCATATCATCAATTTGGATAAAACGCTTCCTTTATTCAACGACGCAATGAATTATTTAGGTCAAATGTCAGCGAATAAAGGGACTGTCTTATTCGTAGGCACAAAAAAAGCCGCGCGTAAAGTTGTTGCAGAACAAGCAGCATTATGCGGTATGCCTTATGTTAACCACCGCTGGTTAGGCGGCATGTTAACAAACTTCAAAACTATCAAAAAATCGATTGCTCGTTTGAAAGAACTTGAAGCAATGAAAG
>CAZLGN010000043.1:4979-11833 GCA_964558865.1 uncultured Methylomagnum sp. | reverse complement strand
TCGCCTGCGTCCATTTGGTGATAGCGGCGCGATTATTATGACCTTTGACGGCATGGAAAATTATTACCAAACCCAAGCGCGAGAATGGGAACGTTACGCGATGATTAAGGCGCGGCAGGTAGCAGGCGATTTTGAACAAGGGAAGCCGTTAATGTCGATGCTGAACAAATTTGTTTATCGGCGATATTTGGATTATGGCGCATTCGATGAATTACGCGGTTTAAAAGCCCAAATTGCTCAAGAATTACGGCGCAAAGATAGAATCGACAACGTTAAATTAGGACGCGGCGGCATTCGAGAAATTGAATTTATCGGGCAAGCATTCCAATTGATTCGCGGTGGAAATGAAAAATCGTTGCAAGTTCGTCCGATTTTGGAGGTTTTGCAAAAATTATCTGAACTCGAATTACTCAATCCTGAAGACGCAACGCAACTCACACAGTCGTACCATTTTTTGCGCCGCGTCGAAAATCGCATTCAACAATATCAAGACAAACAAACCCACGATTTGCCAACAAACGAAAAGGCTAAAACGGCAATGGCTTACGTTTTGGGTTTTGATTTGTGGGAAGATTTTTTAACTGAATTAAACGCGGTGCGCGACAAAGTTCACGCGGTTTTTGATGCCGTTTTTTCGGTATCAAAACAAGATGAAATCGAACAGTTGAGCCAAAAAATTTGGGCAGGTTCTGACGATGAAAACGAATTACTCGAAAATTTGCGCGGATACGGTTTTAAAAATTGCACTGAAAGTTTAGCTGCAATTGGTGATTTTAAAAATGAGCCTGCAATCCGCCGTTTGAGTAATAAAGGGCTGGGCGTAATCAATCGTTTGATGCCGCAAGTTATTGCGACGTTGCAAGCAGTGACAAATCCCGATGAAACCTTGAAACGTTTGCTGTCATTATTTACAGCCGTTGCAGGTCGAAATGTGTATTTAGCGTTGCTGGCCGAAAATCCCCCCGCGCTTTCGCAATTATTAAAACTGTCGTCTGCAAGCCCTTGGATTGGTGAGTATTTGGCGCGTTATCCTGTGCTGTTTGATGAATTGCTCGACACACGCTCGCTGTTTGAACCACCCAAAAAAGCCGATTTAGCCGCGCAATTAAATCAACTTGTGGCGCGAATTGATGTTGAGGATTTAGAAGCGTTGATGATTGCGTTGCGGCAATTTAAACAAGTGAATGTTTTACGCATTGCCGCTGCTGACATTATGGGCGTAATTCCGCTGATGGTGGTGAGCGATTATTTAACGTATTTAGCCGAAAGTCTTGTTGATTGCGTCGTGAAATTTGAGTGGCAAAAATTGGTTGCAAAACACGGTTATCCGCCCGAATGCGACGATGAAAAAACGAATTTTGCGGTTGTTGGTTTTGGAAAATTAGGCGGTTTAGAACTGGGTTACGGTTCAGATTTAGACATGGTTTTTGTCTATGATTGCGCCAATGGTAACGCGATGACAAACGGTGAAAAATCGCTTTCCTGTTCACAATTTTACGGGCGTTTGGCGCAAAAAATTCGCCACATTTTTGAAACAAAATTGCTGGCGGGAGATTTGTACGAAGTCGATTTGCGCTTGCGACCACACGGTGATTCGGGTGTTTTAGTCACGCATATCAACACTTACGAGCCGTATTATCATGAACACGCTTGGACGTGGGAATTGCAGGCACTGGTTCGAGCGCGTTTTATTGCAGGCGATAAAAATTTAGGCGAAGCGTTTTCAGAAATGCGTCAGCGCGTATTGAGTTCGCTGCGAGATATTGAAAAATTGAAAACCGAAGTACGCGAAATGCGCGAAAAAATGCGTGAGAATTTGGCGACGAAATCGGCTGAAAAATTCGATTTAAAGCAAAGCGCGGGCGGCATTGTCGATATTGAATTTATGGTGCAATTTGGCATTTTAGCCAATGCTGCCAATTTTTCTGAGTTGACGACTTACACCGATAACGTGCGACTGCTTGAAAGTTTGCAAACGCAAAACGTCATGTCTGAAATCGATGCAAGTGTTTTAAAAAAGGCTTATTGCGCTTACCGCGATGCTGGACATAAGCGTGTTTTACAAGGTGATAAAGCGATTATTGAAGCTGAAAATTTTCTCGATTTGCGTGAAAAAGTTACGAAAATTTGGCAAATAATCATGACGTGAGATTTTTACTCAATTGGCAAATTAGCGGCTTTTTCTTTGTCAACTTTTCTCAAAAATGGCGCAAGTAATAATGCGGATAAAAAGATAAAAGCAATGATTTGAAACAGGTTATTAAAGGTCATGATTTCGGCTTCGCGCCACGCTAAACTCGTCAAACGTGCCAAATTTTGTTGCGTTAAATGTTGTCCAATTTCGTCAGTCGCACTAATCGATTCACGCAATGCTGCATAATGATTTTTGTTCAAATGTAGCATTAACGTATTCGCCACTGCCAAACCAATCGCGCCGCCTAAATTACGCATTAAATTATACAAACCACTGGCGTTTTTCACTTCTTCCATTGGCAATAAACCTAGCGTCAACGTGTTAATCGGCAAAAAACAAAACATCAACGCGCCCCCGCGAATGGCTTGCGGCAAGAAAAATTCCCAATAACCCGATTCGGCGGTCAATTCGCTATTCAACCACGAACCTAATGCAAACATACTCATGCCCAAACACAGCATCAAACGTAAATCTAATTTCTTTTCAAGCGGCCCCGCGACGAAGGCGGAAACTAACTGAAATAGCCCGACCACCATTAAATAATAGCCAATCTGCAAACTGTTTAAACCCTTGATGCTACTTAAATAAATCGGCGTTAAATAAATAATTGTGTACAAACCAATGCCCAAAACAAAACTGTACGCGCAACCAATGGCAAAATTTCGATTTTTAAACGCATACAAATCAATAATCGCGTGTGGATTCGTCAATTCCCACCAAAACATCGCCGCGCCACTCAATGTCGCCACCATCGACAACGCTAAAATTAAATCATCTTCAAACCATTGATCGCGTGCGCCTTCTTCGAGAACGTATTGCAAACTGCCCAAAAAAATCGCAATCAACGCAATGCCGATAAAATCGATTTTTTTTAGCAATGCCCAATCAGGTTTGTCGATGTCGAGAAAACTAAACACCATAAAACAAACAATAAAACCTGGAATGACGTTGATTAAAAATAATAATTGCCAACTGTACGCATCGGTCAAATAACCACCCAAAACAGGACCAATCGTGGGAGCCATTGTGACGATCAGCCCCAAAACGATGCTCATCGTCGGTTGCAATCGCGGCGGAAACAAAATGAAAATAATCGTGAACGTCATCGGAATCATCGCGCCACCGAAAAATCCTTGAATGCAACGAAACACAATCATCGACGGCAAATTCCACGCAAACGCACACGCTAAACTCGACAGCGTAAAACCGCCCGCTGATAAAACGTATAAATAGCGCGTTGAAAATAGCCGCCCGAGCCAGCCTGATAACGGAATAATCACGACTTCGGCGATAATGTAAGACGTTTGCACCCAGGCAATTTCATCTTGCGTCGCGGATAATCCCGCTTGAATTTCTTGTAACGAACTGGCAACGATTTGAATATCTAAAACCGCCATAAACACGCCAACCGCCATGCTGAAAAAGCCAATCCATTCGCCCGTCGTTAAAATCCGTTCACCTCTTGCATTGACGGCAGTCATAGCGGTTTCACTTGTACTTTCACATTCACCGAAAAGCCCGATTTCAATAACGCAGTATTTTCATTGGCATCAAAAACGATTTTCACGGGGACACGACGCACGATTTTGGTGAAATTCCCCGTCGCATTTTCGGCTGGCAAAAGACTAAATTCTGAACCACTGGCGGGCGCGAAACTGTCCACTTTTCCCGTAAAATTTAAAGTCGGATAGGCATCGACGTGAATGTTGACGGGCTGCCCAGCTTTCATATTTTCGATTTGGGTTTCTTTGAAATTCGCTTCCGTCCAGATTTTTTGCGTTTCGAGCAAATACGCTAAATTCGTTCCTGCTTCGACAAACGCGCCAATTTGTACGCCTCGATGCCCAATGACACCATCGAACGGCGCACGAATTTTGGTGTTTTCTAAATCGATTTTTGCTAGCGAAACTTGCGCTTGCGCTTGTTTAACACGCGCTTCGGCTTCGGCAATCTCGCTGTCAAAACTGGAAAGTTGTTTTTGTTGCGCTGAAACCGCAGCTTGTGAACCACGCAATTCGGCGGCAGCTTGTTTCGATTCGGCTTGAATTTTATCAAGCGTTTGACGTGGCGCAGAACCGCGTTCGATTAACGCATTGAAACGTTGCAAATCTTGGTTAATTTGTTGGCGTTTCGCTTCTACCACCGAAACTTGGGCATCCGCGCTGGCGATATTAGCGTGTTGCGTGTTTTTGGTGGCGCGAATTTTTTGGACGTGTGCTTGCGCTTCCATCACTTGCGCCTGAACAAATTCGAGTTTGGCTTGATAATCGCGGTCATCAATCACTGCAATAATTTCGCCTTGCTTCACGGCTTGATTATCGTCAATTCGCAAATCGGTAATGTAGCCCGCCACTTTTGGCGTAATCAAAACGCTATTCGTTTTTAAATAGGCGTTGTCGGTACTTTCGTAATGTTGGCGTTCTTCAAACCACAAAAACCCTGCCCAACTTGCGCCTGCTAAAATTGAAATTAAAATTAAATAAGTAAGAAAACGCTTCATAAATCTGCCGCAAAGGTTGAATTTGCTTTATTCTAACCGAATCTAGCAACGTACTCACTTACGCCAATTTCAATCTAATGACACATTTAAAATTTTTCGGCGCTTTCGGTTTATTATTTACACTCAACGCTCACGCTGAAAATTTAGACGATGCGTGGGCGGAGGCATTAAACGCCAATCATCAAATTAAAGCCGCACAAGCAAATACCGACGTTTCACAAGCACAATTGCAAGCGGCTGAAGGGCAAAACTTACCTGATTTAAATGTCGGAACGGGTTACACGCAATATAACGAAACGCCTTCTGCGAAAACTAACATTGAAGGGAAATCAGCGCAATTTTCAATGCAACAAATGGGCAGCGTGAAAGCGCAAGCGATGGCAACGTTGCCAATTTACACCAGCGGACGCATTACACACAACATCAATGCCGCACAAGCGACGCTCGATGCCACGCAAGCCAATCAAAAAGTCGCTGTATTGAATTTAAAAATGCAAGTTGCAGACAGTTATATCGCGGTTTTGCGCTTGGAAGATGCGGTGCAAGTGGCACAAAGTCATATTCTTAGCTTAGAAAGTCATGCCAAAGATGTAAAAAATTTGTTTGAACAAGGCGTTGTAGCGAAAAATGATGTTTTGGCGGCGGACGTTGAATTATTGAACGCCAAACAAGCGTTAATGCAGGCTGCGAATGTTTATGACAATGCCAAAGCGCGTTACAACCAATTGCTGACGCGCCCTTTGACGGCAAAAGTGGAACTTGCCAAACAAATTCCTGAATTATCCAAAACGACGTTAGATAATTTAAATCAAAGTGCGTTGAATCAACGTCCTGAATTGTTAGTTTTAAATGAACAAATCGAAAGTTTGCATGAACAAACGAAGGCAATAAAAGCGGGTTTAATGCCGCAAATCGCGTTGAATGGCGGGTATCAATATCAACAAAATCGCTATCAGGCGTATGAAGGTTTGTGGCAAACGAATGTGGGCGTGGATTGGAAATTGTACGACGGCAGCACAAATCACAAAGGCGAAGCCTTAGCAAAACAAGCCTTAGTGTTAAAGGAACAGCACGAAGAATTGTCGGGACAAATTTTGTTACAAGTTCGGCAAGCGTGGCTCGATACGCAAGAAACCCAACAACGTTTGCAAGTGGCGAAACAAACGATTGTGCAAGCGGATGAAAATTTGAAAGTCACCACAGACCGCTATCAACAAGGGTTAGCGACGCATACCGAAGTGATGCAAGCCGAAGATTTACGCACTCGAACGCATAACTATTTGAACAATGCGAATTATGATTTTGCGCTAGCGGGTTTGCATTTAAGGCACGCGAGCGGAAATTTTTAAACAAAAAAGCCCTGATTTGTATTCAAACAAACCAAGGCTTTTTGTTTGTGAAATTCGTGTATTTTACTTTTTCAGGAATGAGCCAGTTAGTTTATGATTGTCAGGTGACTGGAATAAAATCAACTTTAGCATAGGAGAAAAAATGCAATCTTTAATCAATTTAACTGACTTAGGTGTTTTATCCGTAATAGGCGAGGATGCGTCCTCTTTTTTACAAGGACAAATAACCTGTGACATCAATGAAGTAGTTGAAAATAAAAGCCAAATGGGAGCGTTTTGTAATCCTAAAGGAAAGGTAATTGCTGTCTTTTTAATTACGAAAACAACAACACAAGGTTTTTTATTGATTTTACCTAAGTCGATTTTATTGACCATTCAAGAACTGCTTGGGCGGTACAAATTACGCGCTAAAGTCGATATTTCTGAAATTGAAAATGTCCCAATTTCACGATTTCTACGCCCGACAAATGTTAGAACACCGTGGATTTTACTTGAAACCAGTGAGCAATTTATTCCGCAAGCGTTAAAACTGGACGAAACGGGAGCCGTGAGTTTCACAAAAGGTTGTTATACAGGACAGGAAATTGTGGTGCGAACCCATTATCTTGGTGACGTAAAACGCCAATTAACGCTAGCGATTTGTGATCCCAGTGCGTTGGTTAAACCAGATTGTTCGATTTTGGATGAAAATGGCGAGAAAGTTGGTAATGTTTTATTAGCACAAGTGCGCGGACTTCCTCGTAAAATTAAAGATCCCGTCACCCATGAAGTAGAAGAATCGTGCGTGAATAAAACGGTAATTTTGTGCGTA
>CAZLGN010000043.1:0-4969 GCA_964558865.1 uncultured Methylomagnum sp. | reverse complement strand
TAATTCGACATTGCGTTTAGATAACACAATGCGAGACATTTTAAGAATTTTAGAAGGACGTAAATCATGAACGAGGCAGCAGCTTTGCGTTTTCGGCGATTGGGAATGTTAACTATTTGCGCGGTTTATCTCGTGATTTTAGCAGGCGGCATTGTGCGTGCTTCAGGTGCGGGCATGGGTTGCCCAGATTGGCCAACCTGTTTTGGTCAATGGATTCCACCGACTTCAGAAGCCCAATTACCCGCGAATTATCACGAAATTTACGCTCAACGCGGTTATGAAAACACCGAATTTAATCCGATTAAAACGTGGACAGAATACACAAATCGTTTGGTGGGTGTGACGATTGGATTTTTGATTTTTTTAACGGCGTGGTCATCGCGAATTTATTTGAAAACGGATAAACCTGTTTTTTATTTAGCAGTAACAGCGTTTTTGTTAGTAGGATTTCAAGGTTGGCTCGGTTCAACAGTGGTTTCAAGTAATTTAAATCCGCTCAAAATCACGATTCACATGGTCGTCGCGCTCATCATTGTCGCGCTTTTGATTTACACGATTACACGTTCACAGCGTGATACTTTCGTGCCGATTGATTTAGCCATTTTGCCTGCAAAATTCAAAACTGTTTTATTAGTCGTAATCGGAATGTCGTTGTTGCAAATCGCAATGGGAACACAAGTGCGTCAGGCGGTGGATTTTATTTCGCATGATTTGGTTTCAGTTGAACGCCAATTTTGGCGTGACGATTTTCCAATCATTTTTTATGTCCATCGTTCGTTTTCATCACTGATTTTATTTACCAATACGTGGTTAGTTTGGCGACTTTGGCAAAATGTAGCGAAAAATCATCCATTGGTAAAAGCAGGCTGTTTATTGTTTGGTTTGATTGTGACGGCGATTTTAGCGGGCGTAAGTTTAGACCGTTTAGGTATGCCGCCTGTCGCACAGCCGATTCATTTGTTAATGGCAAATCTGATTTTAGGCACGCAGTTTTTTATGTGGATGGCATTGCGTTATAGCATACAAAAAAATGGCTAATTTCAATGTTCATCTTTCTGTTGCCGCAAGCAGTAGCGGCATTGTTTCGGTGTTGGGCGTAAATTTAAACGTGATGGATTTTTCACACGCGCCGTGGTTGGTTTTTCTCGGAATTGTCGGGGGAATGTTGCCCGATATTGATGCGGTAAATTCTAAGCCCGTGCGATTATTATTCAATGTGTTGGCGTTACTTTCTGCAACGGCTGTTTTATCGGCATTGAAAACGTACTTTGTGTCATATCAATTATTCGCCTTGGCGATTGCGATTTATTGGCTGACGCGGTTTTTAGTTTTATCGTCAATTAAACGATTTACGGTGCATCGCGGCATTTTTCATTCTGTTTTAGCGTTGCTATTTTTTTCGTTTTTGATGGTTTGTATCAGCAATTATGCTTTTAAACAAAATGCGACGTATGCGTGGTTAAATGGATTTTTTCTAGGCTTTGGATTTTTGGTGCATTTGTTACTGGATGAAATGTACAGCGTCGATTTGTCGAATCGTCGTATTAAAAAATCTTTTGGTACGGCGTTAAAATTATTCAATTATAAAAATTTGCCTTCGTCCGCGTTAATGTCGTTACTGACTATTTTTTTGTATTGGGCAACACCTGTTGCGCCTTGTTTATTGCCGATAGCACTGTAATAATGCGGCTTTAAAAATCATAGGTTAAAAAATTATGTTTGATGTTGGATTTTCAGAATTGATAATGGTTGGGCTAGTCAGTTTGTTAGTCATTGGCCCTGAACGCTTACCCAAAGTGGCGCGAGTGGCGGGTTTTTGGATAGGAAAAATGCAACAAATGATTGCCAATGTAAAAGTTGAAATTACAGAAGAATTACATGCCGAAGAAATTCGGCAATTACTTAAAGAAAATGGCAGCATGGAATATCTAAGCGATGACAGTGCGCCACCTGTTACAACACAATTAGACCCAGTTTCTGCGGAAACGCTTCAAACACAAGCGACGAAAAAATCTCATGAGTAATCCAAATTCAACTGCGACGGAATTGCCGTTTATTGCCCATTTAATCGAGTTCCGCAATGCTTTATTACGAATGGTTTTATGCGTGGTATTTTTAGCATTGCCATTATCGATGTACGCAAACGACATTTATTCGATAATCTCTAAACCGCTCATCGCGCATTTGCCGCAAAATAGCACCATGATTGCCACGAACGTCACGTCACCGTTCATGACACCGTTTAAATTATCGTTTTTGACGGCTGTTTTTTTATCAGTGCCGTACATTTTGGCGCAATTTTGGGGATTTTTTGCTCCCGCACTTTATAAAAACGAACGTAAAGCTATTTTTCCTTTGCTCGTTGCAAGTACCGTTTTGTTTTATTGCGGTGTTGCCTTTGCGTATTTCTTAGTCGCGCCACTTGCATTAGGTTTTTTCACCGCTGCTGCGCCATTTGGCGTAACAATAATGACCGATATTGAAGCCTATTTAGACTTTGTATTGACGTTATTTTTTGCCTTTGGTGTCTGTTTTGAAGTACCTATTTTTACTATTGTGGCGGTTTGGTCGGGCTTTACGACAATCGAAAGTTTGGTTGAAAAACGCCCGTATGTTGTCGTCGGTGCGTTTATTATCGGAATGTTTCTCACGCCGCCAGACGTTTTATCGCAAACCTTGTTGGCTGTTCCGATGTGGTTATTGTTTGAGATTGGTTTGGTATTTGCGCGAATCAAAATGCGTCCCGCCAAAACGAAAGCCGTCGTACCAGTCGCACAGGTTTCTACAAAAACTAAAAAACGTCGTCGCAAATAACACTTCAACGCCCAATAGCAAAATACTTTAACCCGTAACGTTTTACCGTTGCGGGTTCATACAAATTTCTGCCATCAAAAATCACTTTATCGCTTAACAATTCGCTCATTCGTTGAAAATTTGGGCTGTTAAATTGCTTCCATTCCGTCACAATCGCCAACGCATTCGCGCCTTCGAGAGCTTCTTTAGCAGAATGACAGAAGCGAATTGCCGCATTTTCACCATACAAACGCTGCGCTTCATTCATTGCTTCGGGGTCGTAGGCTTGCACGCTTGCCCCTTCTGCAAGTAACGCATCAATTAGCACGCGGCTTGGTGCTTCGCGCATATCGTCCGTATCGGGTTTAAACGCTAAACCCCACAACGCAAATACTTTTCCTTTTAAGTCGCCTTGATAATACGCGGTGATTTTTTCAAATAAGCGTTGTTTTTGACGATTATTCACGTTTTCAACTGCGTTCAATAATTCAGCTTTATAGCCCATTTCATAAGCGGTGCGTTCTAAGGCTTTGACATCTTTGGGGAAACACGAACCGCCATAGCCACAACCTGCGTAAATAAAACTGTAACCAATTCGACTATCTGAACCGATGCCGTGTCGAACGTGTTCGATGTCCGCGCCTAAATGTTCAGCTAAATTTGCCAATTCATTCATGAAACTGATTTTGGTCGCCAGCATTGCATTGGCGGCGTATTTTGTGAGTTCCGCTGAACGAATATCCATTGTAATAATGCGATCAGCACGGCGATTGAATGGCGCGTATAAGGCTTTTAATAATTCGGCAGTGCGCGGATTATCGGTGCCGATAATGATTCTATCGGGTTTCATAAAGTCGTTTAACGCTGCACCCTCTTTTAAAAATTCAGGATTCGATACCACGTCAAATTCCAAATCACTGCCGCGTGCATCGAGAATGGCTTGAATTTTTGCCTTCACTTTATCTGCTGTGCCAACGGGAACGGTTGATTTATCTATAATCACGCGATAATCGTCCATGTTTTCGGCTATGCCTTTTGCGACCGCTAAAACATATTGCAAATCTGCCGAACCGTCTTCATCGGGCGGCGTTCCTACTGCAATAAATTGAAATAATCCGTGCGCCACAGCTTCTTTTACATCAGTAGTAAAACGTAACCGTTCCATTGCCTGATTTTGTTTGACCATTTCTTCTAAGCCATGTTCAAAAATCGGAATAATACCTTGTTGCAATTTCGCGATTTTATCTGCATCAATGTCCATACAAACTACGTCATTTCCCACTTCTGCTAAACAAGCTGCCGTCACTAAGCCGACGTAACCACTTCCAAAAACCGTTATATTCATAAATTTTTAATCTTCTTTTTCTGGCGCGATAAATTCATTGTGCAAAAACCAACGGTGACATAAACAACCTGAAATAAAACCGCCTAAATGCGCCCACCAAGCAACATTTGCCGATACGCCAGTGAATAAAACGGTTTCTGTCGCATTATGTAATTGCAACATTACCCACAAACCTAAAAATGCAATCGCGGGAATGGGTAATAAAATGGGGTAAATAAAGGGAATCCAAACGATGACATAAGCGAGAGGATATAAAAAGAAATACGCCGCTAAAACACCAGCGATTGCGCCCGATGCACCGATGACGGGAATCACCGCATCAGAATCAAAATACCACTGTAAAAAAGTCGCTGCAGCACCGCATAAAAGATAAAACGCCAAAAAACGCCAGCGTCCCATGCGGTCTTCGACGTTGTCGCCAAAAATCCATAAAAACCACATATTCGTCAACAAATGCAGCCAATCGGCATGAAAAAACAAATTGCTGAAAAACGAAAAACCGTAATCCATCGGCAAGCCAAAATCATGCGCCCAACGTGGATTTGAATAACGAATCGCCACCATGCCGAAATGATTGATTGCCCAATAACTTACAGCATCGGGCAACAAAGTCATGACAATAAAAACAATTGTACAGATTGCGATAATTGCCCATGTCATTATCGGGCGATGGTTACACGGCGCAGTATCTCGAATGGGAATCATCGGTTTTTCTCGTTGTTAATGAATAGAATGACCATCACCAAATAGCGCGTTAATATCCAACACTAAGCCCACGTCACCGCTACCAAGTAATGTGCAACCAATTACGCCGCGAATATGCGACAAATA
>CAZLGN010000042.1:0-11843 GCA_964558865.1 uncultured Methylomagnum sp. | reverse complement strand
ATTTGCTATTTCGTGTCAAATCATTCGCTGAAAAAATTTCTTTTGTATTCACATGACAATCGGGTTTCAGAATTAAAACCCATTGTTCTTTAACGTTTATTTTTACTATTTTCTCACCAATACCTTCCGCCCAAGCAGCGTGTCCAAACACAAATACTGGCACATCAGCACCCAACAAAAGCCCTAATTCCATCAATTTTTCACGCGAAAATTGCAAATTCCACAACGAATTTAAAACAACTAACGTTGTTGCCGCATCTGAACTCCCGCCACCTAAACCACCACCCATTGGCAAATTCTTTTCTAACCGAATTCGCACTCCCCCCGAATAACCCGTTTCAGATTTCAATAAATTCGCCGCTTTAACAATCAAATTATCACCATTAGCCACGCCCAAAATCGCATCTTCCAATACCACTTCATCCAAATCATTCGGCAAAAACGTCAACCAGTCGCACAATTCCACAAACTGAAACACCGTTTGCAACAAATGATAACCATCCTCGCGCTGCCCGATAATTCGCAACATCAAATTCAATTTCGCGGGCGCAGGATATTTCTCGCCCCAGTTAAAAGTTTTATTTTCGTTTGTCATCCAACATCCATTGATCAATAAACAATTTTAATTTCACCGAATCTTTTGTCACCGTCATATTGCGCGGCAAAACGTAATTATTCACAGATTGCATCGTTTTATATTGATTACGCCAACCCGCTTGCTCAAAACCACTTTCAATTGTAGTCACTTCTTCCGATTTTTCTGGCACGCCAATCACCCAATAACGCAGCGATTTCACGGGAACAAATAACCCAACTTGTTGATTGATAAACTCTTCAGGATTGGTCGACGTTTTCACATCCCCCCCACCGCGATCAATCGTTACGCCAGTCGAATTCAATTGAATCGTCACCGCACCCTGCCCTAACGGTCCTGATAATTTAATTAAATCTTCATCAGGCGAATGCTCCCAATTTATACTTGCCTGCGCGACATCACTTTTACTCACTACCGCAATTCGCCCTTCAAACCCCCAACGTTGCAAGTCATATAATTCGCTTTGTGCGCTCGTCTGTTTGTAGGTAAGTTCAGGCGCAGTGGGTAACATTGAACAAGCGGGCAACAGTAAAACGCTTGCTAATACCAATACTTTTTTCACGCGCCATTACTCCAAAAAACGCTTTTTGAAATCTAACAAATCTGCGTCTTCTGGCGCGGCTTTTAACGCTTCATCGAACAATTTTTGCGCCTCTTCTTTTTTATTCATTGTCCAAAGCACTTCGCACAAATGCGCGGCAATTTCACCACTGTTTTGTTTTTCATAAGCCGCCTGTAAGTATTTCGTAGCTTGTGAATAATTACCCAACTTAAATTGCAGCCAACCAAAACTATCCATAATTGCAGGTTCATTCGGCTGTAATTTAATCGCTTTTTGCAGATATTTTTCAGCTTCGTGATAACGTTTTGCATCGCCCAGCAACGTATACCCCAACGCATTTAGGGCTTCCGCATCGTTTGGATATTTCGATAAAATCTTTTTTAAATCTGATTCTAACACGTCCGATTTGCCCAAATGTTCAGCGACCAACGCGCGGGTATAAAGCAAATCTTTTTCATCTGGCATTTGCAACAACGTCGCACTCAATAAGCTAAACGCTTTCTCGGTTTGATTTTGCTGGTTATATAAACTCGCTTGCATCAACACGAAACGTAATTTTTGCGTAGGAAATTTTTTCACCAACTTTTCCAAACGCTGATCAATGTCATTATATTTGCGTTCTTTTGCCAGCAAGTTAATCGCCGAAACTCCCGCATCTAGTTCAAAACTACTGTCTTTTACTTTATCGAATAATGCAACCGCTGACGCAGTGTTATTACGTTTTTCTTCGATTTTACCAAGATAAAAATTCACTTGCGATGCCCATTCAGCCTGCTCTGCGAGCGTTTTTAAAATCGTTTCGGCATTCGTATCCCGATTAAGCTGTAAATTGATTAACGCTAACGCAATATAATTTTCACCGTCTTTAGCGTTTTGCGTAATCAACGATTGATAAAGATCCGCTGCGGCTTCGTATTCCGTTGTTTTAATTAGTGTTTGTGCTAACAACTTTTTAAACACTGGGTTATTCGGATATTTCAGAATCGCCACATTCAACAATGTTTTCGCACGCGGTAAATCATTCGCCATAATTGCTAATTGCGATTGAATCACTAATGGATGTTCCCAATCGGGCTGCAACGCCAGCGTTTGCTCAATTTTCTTTTCGGCTTGCGTGTTATTTTTCATTTGCATCGCTAATAACGATTGCACAAAATAAATCACGGGTTTATTACTAGTTGTTTTCGTTGACAAGGTCTCGAGCGTTTCATACACAAATTTTTCTTTGCCTTCTTTTTGTAAAATACTACTCAATTCTAACAGCGCATTTTCAAAATTTTCAGGTTCGGCAGTCAATAACAGATTCAATTCTTTAACTGCTGCTTTTTTATCATTACCGCGCAACGCATTCAACGCGGCGACTTTTTTAGCCGTCACATTTTTAGGTTCTTGATTCATCCACGCCGAAACGGCATCTGTCGTTTTACGCGAATCTTTAATCTGTAACGCCATTTTTGCGGCAAGTTCTGCAAATTTTGGATCATTCACCCGTTTCGTCAATTCCATATAGGCTTCGTACGCTAAACCATATTGTTGACGTTGCACAGCGAGTTCAGCCGCTAACAATAAATACATCACATCGGGATCAATCGCGGTTTTCGCTTCAACGGGAGGTAATTCAGATTTAGTCGGTTTAGATTCTGTGGATACTTGGGAAGGCATAGCTGATTCAGATGTAGCGACCTCCTTCGGTTCTATTTTTTCAGGCTCAACGGCACAACTGCCTAATAAAATAACGCTAATAAAAGATAAAAATGGGAGCTTTAACACGCTTGTTCCTATAATTCGTGACGTAATGTAAGTTATGTTCAATAGCGTAGCAGAAAAATACGTCAATTTAGAGTGCTGATTTTCCAAGTCGATTAAATTGCCCTTCAACGCACGTTTAAGGGCAATTTTTTTACGTTTGGGGATGACTACAAATAGTTGTAAGCGAATTTGGCGATTTGCGAATATGACGTATCACCAATGAAAAATTCTGACCAACGACTTGGGTCAAATTTAATATCTTCACTGTCCCATTTAAACAATTTAATCAGACTTTCCATCAGTTTTTTGTCCATATAAACATAATTCATCGCAACGCGATTACTCATGATAATTGGATTGTAATTATCTTCAGTGCGACGGACGATAAAACAGCCTGAACGATACAAGCTGTACAAAATTTTAAATACCGAAGACTGGTCGTCTTGTTCAAAATTAAGAGCTTTTGTAACTTGTTCTGAGGCGGCTTTTAGACCTACTCCACCGTATGGTTCACTTTCTGCCAACAAAATATCGAGTTGCTGATAAATTTTTTCGCGCATTGAGTGAGGCGGAAAGTCTGTTTTTAGGCTCAATTTTGTTTTGATAAAATTGTTGTAAATTCGCTTCATGTCTTCGACAGCGGGTGCAGATTGTTCCTGTTGTGCCTGATTTTGACCTTGGAAAGCCGAAATTGCCGCTTCATTTTCTGTGCTGTTACACGACAAAACAGGATCTAAATCGCCAATGTGTCGTGGCGTAATAGCCACCATGTTTAGACGTTCAACTTTGCGGCACAAATCGCCAAAACCTTGAAATGAACTGTAAGCACTAAAATCAATCGCATGACTGCTTTTCATTGAGGCGGCAATTGTAGATTGATTCGTTTTCAAACCGTGATCGGTGTTGTAGCGAATTTTCTCGATTAACAAATCAATCAATTGATTTTCATCATTACTGGCAGATACTTCGACTTTTTTGATGCCATAATCGTTTTTGCCAAAATCTTCATGATAATAAAAAATGTCGCAAGCACTGCGGTAAAGTTCGCCAACTGTATTTTTGGTACTACCAATGCCGATTATAGTTTTTCCAATTTCTTTGAGTTTTGAAAATACAGGCATGTAGTCACGATCATTAGCAATAATTGCAAAAATGTTAATATCAGGATGCGTGTAGGCAATCGACATTGCCTCAATAGCAAGACGAATATCCGAGGTGTTTTTATAACCGTTGTAATACGGAATGTCTTCATGGCGAATCAAATTTGCTTGTAGCATTTCCCGTAATTCTTTTTTGCGAGCCTCTGAAATAGGCAGCTTCATAATATCGCCAAATGAACGACGGATACTTATGTCGCCGTGTTCAGTGAGTTTTTTGATTTCTTTTTTAATGTCTAGTGGCAAATCGTCATCAAGACAAAAGCCAACAAAATTATCTAAATCTATAAATAACGCAATTCTATTTTTCTTTTCCATTATGTTTAACTGGCTTTTGATTAAAAAAACGACAGACTGTAATGAACATCACAATTTGTCAGTTCCGCATGCTTTTATTTTACATTGTCCATAGTAATTTATTATGCCCAAAAATACGATTTATCTACACAACAAAAAATTTTGACTATGCCGTCTTCAATGACGTTCTTTTGCACGCTTTGGCACTTTCGATTTGTACAAAGAAACATTGAGGCTTGGTAATGTTATATGAACTGTAGAGTTTATGTAAATCTAATCCATTTTGGAGTAACAATTACTGATGAAATAAAGTCACTTTTTTATGGAACAGGAAGCTATTAAACCGCATCCATAGAAGAAACATTCGTTTGTGACTTATCGCTAATAAAGCAAGCTGTTACAAAATCGCTATCCAATGTCGATAAGTTATAATACTTCCAACTTTTTTATTTTATTCAAAATAGTCATGCCTTTTATTCAAATTTCCAATCGTCACGCGCTTTTGGGCGCATTAAGTTTGACGATAATGTTTTGTTCAGCAACACCGATTTTTGCTGACGAAATAGAATCGTCTTGGCTCGATTCAATTAACGTTTCGGGTTATGCAAAATTTGCTGCAAGCGCACCAAATAAACAGCCAACTTCGCTTGCGCTCGATGATTTGAGTTTATTTGTTTCTGGTAAATTTAATCGTTGGTTAAATCCGTTTTTAGAAGCCGAAGCCTATGACATGTCAATTTGGGAAGCAAGTAGCGGTTTTCAATTTAACAATGCACATTTAGCGATTGAACGACTTTACAACGATATGCAAGTGACTAATGACGACACATTGCGTGTTGGTAAAATGCTTGCGTCGATTAACCATTGGAACATTGTTCACGCCGCGCCACTTGTTTGGGCTACAAATCGCCCAATTACGTCGAATTATTCCCGCGCCAATTACATTACGGGTTTGCAATGGCGACATGAATTTAATGCACTTTCGGGTAACGCGCTCGAAGTTTATGTGCAACCTGGGGTCGAATTTAATCATAAACCAATAAGTTCACATGAGCGGCAATATGAAGCCGTTGCAGGCGCACGCTGGATTGTGAACGAAGATTTAGATTACTACTTAGGCGTTTCGTTTCAACACGCGCAGGTCGCACACAGCGACGAGATGCGAAACTCGATTGGTATTGATGGAAATTGGCAGCATGAATTTTTTGAATTAGAAAGCGAAGTGTTATTTACCCACGTCGATACAACCGAATTTCGGCAACATGGCAACGATTGGGGCAGTTATGTACAAATGGTTATGCCGCTTCCAGCGCATTTTAATTTACTCACTCGTTACGAACATTTTGAATATGCCAATAAACTCGAACCCACGAATACTGAATTAGCAGGCATTGTTTATCGCCCCATTCCAAACTTGTCATTTAAAGTCGAATGGCAACAAACGCAAGGCAGTACGTTTCATAATCAGACGGGGCTTTATAGCTCGATTGCGGTGTTATTCTAATGAAAATGTTACTTATTTTGTTAGCCGCCTTGTTGCCGCTATCAGCAAACGCTGATTTATACATTATTGCAAACAAAGATTTGCCGATTGAAAAACTCGAAAAAAGTGATATTTCTGCAATTTATTTACTCAAGAAAAAACATTGGGAAAATGGCGAAGACATTATGCCGATAAATTTACCCGCAACGGCTGACGCTCGGGCGCGTTTTACCGCGCAAATTTTTGATAGCACGCCTGAAAAATTAGGCAGTTATTGGGACAAAATGCTTTTTAAAGGCGAAACGCCACCTGTCACGCAAAGTTCTGAGCAAGCTGTCGTAATGTTTGTCGAACGCATTAAAGGCGCGATTGGTTACGTTGAAACGAAGCCGCAAAGTTCACAGATTAAAATTTTGCAACAATTTAAATAAAAGGGTGTTATGTCACGTTTTTCGCTTTCGGTTCGTTTAACGCTGTTTTTCAGTTTGATCGTTTTACTGGTGACGATTACGTTAAGTTCAGTGGTTTTTTACCAATTCGGCGAAAAAATCAATCAGCAAATCAGTCGTAATTTAACGGAACTTGCTGACCACAAAGCCGCTGAAATTAACAACATTTTGCTGTTTGAACGCACGAATTTATTGTCGTGGCGTGCTTCTTCGGTAATGCTTGATGTGGTGGTGGATGATTTAGATAAACGTATCAATACTGAACTAAAAAACCTCAAAAAGTATTATCAATTGGATGGCGATTTGTATGTTTTTAATACACATAACGAGTTGATTGCTTCAACACAAAAAGGGCTTTTAAAAACAAAATTGCCGCAAGCGTGGCAAACAGACAACGATTACCAATTTATTTTTAAACATAATGTGCCATTTATCAAAGACAATGTGGTGGCTCATGTCGCGGCATTAACACCGCCCCAACTAAAGCCACAAGGCTATTTAGTTATCACACATTCATGGAATGGTATTACAAATTTACTGCTGCCAACAGAAAGTAATAATTTTGCGTTTCATGAACCCAATTCTGATGCGGCGACATTATTTACAGTAGATGGTGTGCAAACAATAACCGTTGATAACGAGGAAAATAAACAAGCACTTTGGATATTTGATGATAATCGATATTCAAAAATTTCTAACATCCGCACCATTGGCGATTTTAGCTTTCAAATCATTGCGTTAATGCCAGAATATATTGCCGAAAAATCATTGCGTGAATTAACAAAAATTTTATTACTTGCCGCATTTGGCGTAAGTTTTCCAATGATTTTGCTAGTAAGTTTGCTTAGTCGGCATTTTATTACGCCGATAAAAAAATTAACGCAAACAATTCAAAGTATTGAAGATTCCAACGATTTGTCGATTCAAGTACAAGTTTCAGGGCGTGATGAAGTGGCGAATTTAGGCAATGCGTTTAATCGTATGACGTCGCAACTTGGCGAGTTATTTCATAAAAATGCCATTGTTGAACAAGAACTTGAGGATTTAAATGCGAATTTAGAAAACCAAGTGATTGAACGCACAACGCAATTACAAGACACTTTGCAAAAACTTAAATCTGCACAAGCACAACTGGTGCAATCTGAAAAAATGGTGTCACTCGGACAATTGGTAGCGGGTATCGCGCATGAAATTAACAATCCGATTGGTGCGATTTACGCCAATATGCCGCCGCTTGCTGAATATATTGACGACATAAAAAGCACGGTTGAAGTTGCTCAAAATTGTTTAGATGAAGCGGGGTCGAAAACGCTGAATGAACATTTGGAACAAATTGATTATGCGTTTGTCGTTGATGATTTGGGACAATTGCTTAACAGTCAAAAACAAGCGGCTGATCGCATTCGGAATATCGTTTTGTCGTTGCGAAATTTTTCGCGTTTGGATCAGGGAGACGTGAAAATGGTGTTGCTGGAGGAAGGAATTGATTCAACATTGCAAATGCTATTTCATAAATTTAAAAATCGCATCGTAATCGAAAAAGATTACGCGCTGAATGAAATGATTGAATGCTACGCGGGGGAATTAAATCAGGTATTTATGAACATTTTGGCGAATGCAATTCAAGCCATTCCTGATACTGGCACAATTATCATTACCACCGCAAAGGTGCATGGCAATGCGATTATTACCATTGCAGACGACGGTACAGGAATACCAGAAGACGTGAAAGCAAAGATTTTTGACCCCTTTTTTACCACGAAAGATGTCGGCGAAGGCACAGGATTAGGGTTGTCTATTTCTTACGGTATTATTGAAAAACATCATGGCACATTGACCGTTGAATCGGATCAATCTGAAAAAAATCACGGCACACGTTTTATTATCGCGGTTCCGCTCAAGTTAGTGAAAAACGTTTGAGGTTGAAAAAATCCCCTGTCATTCGAGACAGGGGAGAAAGTCAAAATGTTAACGTGTAATCACAAACCGCACCGCATCTAAACGTAATTGTGTGATTTGGATGTTTTCATGAATCAAAAGCGTTTTATCTTTCAAATCTTCGATTTCATCGTTTTTAATACTGAGATTCACTTTTTGCAAACGCGCTAAACGCTTAATTTCAGTCGTCAACGATTCCAACATGGTCGCAGTCGCTTGTTCACAAATTTTTGTCTTTTTGTTCTGTGCTTGTTGCTCGGCAAACGTCAATAATTTCAAAATTAAATGACGTTGTTTATTTAAAAACACCGTAATCGCGTGTTTATCGAAATTCGCTCCACAGTCAGGCAAACTTTCGTGTGGAAAATCGTCGGTTAAATCTTGTTGCAATTGGTTGATTAAAACGCGAATCGGCGTGTGCGGCAAAAAGCGGCTGATTTGTAATTCTGCTGGCGCACTGTGTTCAACGACAAATAAGCATTCCAGCAAAAATTGCCCTGCTTTTAAGTCAGAATGTTTAATAGAACTTAACGTGGCGTTACCCGTTTCGCTAGACAAAACCATATCCATTGAAGCCGTTACTAATGGATGTTCCCACGTTAAAAATTGCAATTCTTCACGCGCTAACGCTTGAGCGCGTGAAACCGTCACAGACAATCCATCTTCTTGATTTAAATATGGAAAGGTTTCACAACGTAAATGTTCGCTTGGTGTAAGCGTGTGGGAGTTTGATGATATTTCTTCCGTATCAACGCCATAACAATCAAATACAGATTCCATATAATCCCAAAGCATGCCTTCATTTTCATATTGCGATAATTCGGAAATAAACTCGTCGGCGATTTCTTTACGACACGAATTAAGCTCTAAAAGTTGGTCGCGTCCTTGATTTAATTGCGATTCGACTTCGAGACTTAATCGATGTGTTTTTTCGATGAATACGTTGATTTTTTTCGCGTCGTTATTTTCCAAAAGGATTTGTAATTCGTCATGCAGCGTATCGGCGACGTGTTGTGCGGCAGAATTGTTTGCACGAAACGCATTCAAACCTTCGTCGTACCAACGATATAAAATTGCTTGCTCAGTATTTTCTAAATAAGGGACGTGGATTTGAATGACGTGTTTTTGTCCGATACGGTCTAAACGCCCAATCCGTTGTTGCAACAAATCAGGATTTTGCGGCAAGTCCCACAAAATCAAATGCTGTAAAAATTGAAAGTTTCGCCCTTCACTTCCGATTTCAGAACAAATCAATAATCGTGCGCTGCTTTCTTCATCCGCAAAATACGCGGCGGCGCGGTCACGTTCGATAATCGTCATGTGTTCATGAAACACCGCCGACGAAATTCCCGCTCGCATTTTCAAGGTTTCTTCTAAATCCATTGCGGTTCGCGCGTACTTACAAATCAGCAACGCTTTTTGACCTGCGAGTTGTTTTACTTTTTCAACTAGCCATAAATAACGCTCATCGTTTTTTAAATCGGTTTCGTTAATGTCACCGTTCAACGCATAACCAAAGTATTCTCGCTCAGGAAAACCTTGCACTGTTTGGCGCGAATTACGGAACAAAATTCGCCCTGTGCCGTGGTGGTCTAATAAAATGTTAATCAGTGTTTGACGCGCGGCGGCGGATTTTTCAACATCGTTCAAATTAGCCAACGTTTTCGAAACATTGTCATCTTTCAATAAAACCGCTAACGCTTGTTGTTCATCGTTGGTCAACGGTTTATCAGCAAGTAACGATTTCGCCGCATTCGCAACAGGTTCAAACGATTTTTCTTCCTCCAAAAATGCCGCAAAACTGTAAAAACGGTCTGGGTCTAATAATCTCAAACGGGCAAAATGACTTTCTTTGCCAAGTTGTTCTGGTGTCGCCGTCAGTAAAATCAAACTAGGCGAAATTTGCGCGAGTTGTTCCACAAATAAATAATCGGCACTTGGCGCGGATTCTGACCATTCCAAATGATGCGCCTCATCGACAATCACCATATCCCAACCTGCGTCTAAGGCTTGTTCTTGTCGATTTTGGTAATTTGAAAAAAACGATTGGCTACATAAAATTAACTGTTCCGATAAAAATGGATTCGCTTGATTGTACAAATCCGTTTTTTCGTCATCATCAAAGCCGTCGTCGCCAATTTCGCTTAAACAGCGCATTTCGTCAAAAATACTGAATTTCAAATTGAAACGCCGCAGCATTTCGACCAACCATTGATGCAACAAACTTTCTGGCACGATAATCAAAATGCGTTTGCTCAAGCCGTTAATCAAACGATGATGTAAAATTAAACCCGCTTCAATTGTCTTCCCTAAGCCGACTTCGTCCGCCAACATAATGCGAGGTGCCGCACGATTCGCGGCTTCGTGAGCAATAAAAATTTGATGTGGAATTAACGCGGCTCGACCACCAAGCAAACCTTTAACAGGTGATTTCGCATGTTGTTGTAAATGTTGCCACGTTTCGTAACGTAACGAAAACCACGCATTCGGATCGGTTTGCCCCGTGAATAAACGCTCTTGAGGTTTGTTGAATTGGCTGTGATGATTTAAATCCATTTCTTCAAGTTCGACGGTTTCACCGTCTTCATTTTCACAAATGTAAGTCAAAATGCCGTCGTTTTCGGTGACTTTTAAAACCGTTAATTTTTCGTCTTCAACGGATTCGATATTATCGCCAATTGAAAAACGCACGCGCGTTAATGGCGCGTTGTCGGTAGCGTAAATTCGTCTTTCGTCACACGCTAAAAATAAAACAGAGACACGATTAAAACTGGTTTCGAGAATTAAGCCTAGCCCTAATTCGGATTCGGTGTTGCTAATCCAACGTTGACCTGCGATGAAATTTTCCATTGATGATTGCGCCTGAAGTGTGTTGTTAAAAAGTCGAAGTGGCGCGTATTATAAGCGGTATCAGACGTAATTTTTGACAAAATAACTGGAATAAATGATGAAAAAGCTAATCGTAGTTTTTTGTTTGGGTTTTATCGCGTTAAGTGCAAATTCCGATGAGCGTTATGCTCATGAATACTCGAGTGACAATGATGATGCGCGGCATGACCGTCAGCATGATGATGGGTATGAAAGTGGAAGTCGTGAACAGCGTACTTTTCAATCGCAGCGTTATCAACAACCTCCGATTCAAATTTATCTTGCGCCAAATCAAAATTCTCGTCCTCGTGATGAGCATCATCGTCGCCATTCAGAAGACAAAGAATATCGAGAAGATAGACGTTGGCGTGAACGGCGAGAAGAATTACAACAACAGCTGCAAACGCCTTATTTTGAAAACCAATTTAATCGGGACGATACGCATTGGTAATGCGTGTGTTGTATTTACGCAACATTATACACCCTTTCACTCAGAATTGGTAACTATTCAGCCTATATTTATCTGGGCTGCAGAGATTTTTAGTAATGTAAAGTAATACCAAAACACCCAAAAAATGAACATTTTCGTTCAAAATAGGTTTTTTCCAAAAGTTGATGATAAAACTTATATTTGTAACAAATTGTTTTTCATAACAAAAAATGTTTTGTTGCTAAAAAACCATATGGTGAATAAACCGCGTCTACGCAGAAAATCGTAGTTTTTCTTGTTCAGAAAAAAGTGAAT
>CAZLGN010000041.1:0-12208 GCA_964558865.1 uncultured Methylomagnum sp. | reverse complement strand
GATCGTGATTTCGTGGAATTATTTACCTCTGACAAACCCGTTGTCTTTGCATATCACGGTTATCCTTGGTTGATTCATCGTTTGACATATCGCCACTCAAACCACGCAAACATTCACGTTCGCGGCTACAAAGAAGAAGGTACGACTTCAACGCCATTTGACATGGTAGTGATGAACGAAGTCGATCGTTTCCATTTAGCAATGGATGCCATTGACCGTGTGCCACGTTTGGCGGATAGAGCAATTTATCTGAAACAAGCGTTGCGTAACAAATTGATTGATCACAAGCAGTATATTTCGAAATATGGCGAAGATATGCCTGAAATTCAAAATTGGAAATGGTCAAATCCTGTCGGTTAAATTAACCGCGTTTTAAAAACCAAAAAAGCAGGCAAGTTATAAAAACTTGCCTGCTTTTTGTTGTTCTAACTATCGAAAAATTAGACAGAATCGGTCAATTAAAACAGCTGAAAATTAGCGACTTCTTTCGTTACCTTAAAATGATCAATCGTTTTGGATAACGCTTTGATTTGCTCCTCCAACAAATTAGACGACTCAATGACATCAGTAACCGATTGGGTGTTTTGTTGAGTCATCGTTTCAGTAATCGTGATATTTGAATTGATTTGCTCAATCGAGTTACTTTGTTCGGTAGACGACACCGCAATTCTATCCATCATGACCGTTACGCGGCTAATTGAATTCGCAATTTCGTGCATGATTTTTCCTGCACCAATAACTAAGGCGTTGCCATCTTCAATTTTTTCTTCCGAATCGTAAATGAGAGCTTTAATTTCACCCGCTGCACTGGCGGCACGTTGCGCTAAACTTCGAACTTCGGTGGCAACAACAGCAAAACCTCTACCTTGCTGCCCTGCTCTTGCGGCTTCGACCGCTGCATTTAACGCAAGAATGTTGGTTTGAAAAGCAATACTATCAATCACCGCAATAATACTTCCGATTTTATTGGAAGATTCATGAATTTTTTCCATTGTGTTCACGACGTTACCGATAATTTCGACTCCTTTATCAACGACCACAAAAACGCTATTTACTGCTGCATTGGCTTGTTTCGCATCCTCTTCATTTTTTCGCCCCGATGCTGCAAGTTGATGGATCGCCGACGCTGTATTTTCTAAGCTAACAACTTGCATTTCAGTACGGGTCGATAAGTCATTATTTACCTGAATGATATTATCAATCCCGTGATTGATAACAAAGTTCGCACTTTTTATCTGTTCGATAATGTTGTTAAGTTGTGACACGGCAAGATTTGTATCTTGCTTGAGGAGATCGAATTCGCCTTCATAATTATTCGTGATGGATTCTGTTAAATTTCCCAACGCAACAGCAGATAAAACGAGTTTAAGATCGGCGAAAATCGTGTCACAAATGATTAATAAGTGGTTAAGTTCCGTACTTAATAGCTTTAGAAATCCTTGTTTATCATCCAACTTTATTCGATTTTTAAATCGTCCTTGTGTTGCTTCGATAAGCATCGCTGCAATTTCATTTTGCAAATTAACTTCGTTCGTTAAATCTTCCCATTCCGTGACCGAACCTAAACGCATGCCAAATTCATCGATAATGGGATTGGCTTTAACACGCAGGTGATTACTGCCAATCAGCACGTCTAATTGAATGTTTTCAGTTAAGTTGCGCGGTAATTTTGATCGATGCTCAGGATTTAGATGAAAATCATTGATATTTTCTCCCACTAAATTTTTCACGTTGAAATGTGGCATTTTTTCACGAATAACGTCTTCCGCATTACTAAATAATTTCACGGCTGATTTATTGACATAAATGATTTTTCCCGCTTGATCCGCAACAACGATGCTGCTCTCGACATTATCTAAACTAGACTTAAATCTTAAACTTTCATTGGATTTTTTATGCGTTTCAGCAATTTCAAAACCTAAATTCACTGACATCGATCGCAAGTATTCCATCATGATGCCGATTTCGTTACCCGACCGATAATCGATACGGACTAAATAATTGCCTTTAGCAATTTGTACCAGAGCGCGGCTGGTTTCGGATAACGGGTTTAAAACGTTACGAATAATTCCCCAACATAAAAAAATGAATACAGATAGAAGACTTGCTACCGTTATCAATCTTAGGTTTTGTTTAGCGGATAAACGTTCATTCGCGGTTAATTTTGCTTGATCGATGTAGACTTTTAAGTCATTTTCTAAAGATTCTTCCGCTTGCTCCAGTAATGCCACCGCCGCATTATTATTACTCCCTTGCGCGGTAGAATGTGAATGCGCCGAATGTGTAGTTTGAATCCGTATTACAATTTGTTCAATCTCGTCGAGACTCAATTGATGGTGAGCGTTTAGCGTATTTAAGTTGAAATATCCTATGCTCGTCACGATGAGAATACTGAACACACTTAAAAAAACTAAACTCAATAATTTGTGCTTAATTTTAATGTTTTCAAATTTTCGTTGTGCCACATGAAAAATATCGGTTTTAATCACTTCGCCGCAATTTAATTTACCTTTGAAACGTCCTGCATTGATGTCGGCATAAACTTTTTCCGCCTCTTGAACTCGTTTCGGATCGGGTTTGCGTCGCGCCGACATATAACCAACCACATTATCATTTTCATAAATTGGCGTAATGTTGGCGCGAACCCAATAAAAACCACCGTCTTTGGTTTTATTTTTAACCAATCCGCTCCAGGTACGATTTGACTTGATGGTTCGCCACAAATCCACAAATGCCTCTTTTGGCATATCAGAATGCCTAAAAACATTGTGTGGTGCGCCTATTAGCTCTTCTCTGGAAAAACCACTAATGCGAATAACATCCTCATTAACAAAAGTAATAATGCCTTTTAAATTGGTTTTGGAGACAATCAAATCGTGTTCTGTTAAAACGTACTCGCCGCTATTATTTGAAATGCTCATCGTGATAAATATCCGTAAATTTTTTAGTATCTTTGCATGAACATAGTTCAATTCGTTATTTTTCTCATAAGTCGAATGTTACATAAAATTATTTCATAAGGGCAGATAGATTATATCTGACGCTACGAAATAATTTTTTTCGTAATATCAATTACAAGGATATTTTTCCATGTTCACAGCTAATTTCATGCCATAAATCTTAAATTGATACGGGTTACGCACGCACTTTTTGTTTGCTCACTTTATGAAAGTGAGCGAAATTTATCCCAAGTAGCGAAAAACCTCGCTGTTCAGAGTGTGAGCGACTCAATTCGACCGTATTCGCCGTGGCGATATTCTCTGGCTTTGTGCTAGTATCGTCAGCAGCGATGAGTAAGTGATTCAAATCTATGTCAGCGATAATAGCGAATCATTGAACATGTTAGTAAAAATTGCAAAATAACCCGATGGCTTTCGGGGGATAGTCTGTGAAGTGAACGGTGCGGCAATACCGTCAGCAGCAGAAACTAGCAGGTAATAGCGATAGTCGCCTGCTCCTTAGCAATAAGGAATCCCCGTTCTTTTTGGGACGGTGGATGTCAGCCGTTTGGTGATAACATAATTGTTTGATGTAATTTAATAGTAGAAAAGGAGGATGTATGAAGTTAGTTGTTTTAGCCTTATTAGCCTTTTTGCTGCCGCAATTTGCGTTTGCAGAAGGTTTTCAAAATTTAGACATGACGGGAACTGAGCGCGGCATTTATACCGTGTTAATTTTCATCATTGCTTACGGTTTCGTGATGACGGAAGAATTTACGCACATGCGTAAATCAAAACCTGTTATTTTGGCAGCAGGAATTATTTGGGCGCACGCGGCTCTTTTAGCGCAACAAAAAGGCGTACCCACCCATGAAATGCACTTAGCATTTGAGCATGACGTAAAAGAATATGCAGAATTGATGTTATTTTTATTAGTAGCGATGACATTTATCAATTCAATGGCGGAACGAAATGTATTTGAAGCGTTGCGTTCATGGTTGGTCAGAAAACAATTCGGTTATCGTCAATTGTTTTTAATCACGGGCATTATTACCTTCTTCTTATCGGCAGTGGCGGATAACTTAACGGCAGCGTTATTAGTTGGCGCGGTCGTTATGGCAGTTGGCGCGGATAACGAAAAATTCGTCAGTATCGGTTTCGTGAATTTAGTTATTGCCGCCAACGCTGGCGGTGCATTCTGTCCGTTTGGTGACATTACAACATTGATGGTTTGGCAAGCAGGCTATGCGGAATTCTTTGATTTCTTCAAATTATTCTTACCATCCGTTGCGAATTACGCGATTCCAGCCGCGATTATGTATTGGGCTGTTCCAAATGAACAACCGAAAGCAACCAATGAAGAAGCGGTGCAATTGAAACCAGGTGCGTTAATCATTTGTTTCATGTTTTTATGCACGATTGGCACGGCAGTTAGTTTCAAACAAGTATTCCATTTGCCGCCTTTCATGGGCATGATGACGGGTTTATCTGTGTTGATGTTGTTTGGTTACTACTTGAAAATGCAAGCGCATAAAAAAGGCGAACACGGTTTCGACATTTTCAACAAAGTGATGCACGCAGAATGGGATACGTTGTTATTCTTCTTCGGTGTGGTTTTCGCGGTCGGCGGTTTGGGTTATATCGGTTATTTAGAATTATTATCTGGCGCAATGTATGACGGTTTAGGCGCGACCACAGCAAACATTTTAGTTGGTTTAATTTCAGCGATTGTAGACAACATTCCAGTAATGTTTGCGGTATTGAACATGAGTTTGGATATGGATTTATATCAATGGTTATTGGTAACTTTAACAGCAGGCGTGGGCGGTTCATTGCTGTCGGTAGGTTCAGCGGCAGGCGTAGCGTTAATGGGTGCGTCAAACCACAAATATACCTTCTTTAGCCATTTGAAATGGACTCCTGCCATTGCAGCAGGTTATGCAGGCAGTATTTTTGTACATTATTTAATTAACGGTTAATGTTTGACGGCATTTTCAAATCGTAAAAAAAGCCCCGTCTAATTGTTAGGCGGGGCTTTTTTGTTAAACGTTATGTGTTCAAACTTCTGACCAATATATTTGATTTCGTCCCAATTCTTTGGCGGTATACATCGCACTATCTGCACGGTTTAAGACCAGCTCGCTATCCGTATTTTGGCTAGATAGTAACGCGGCACCAATACTTACGGTAATTTTTACGATGCCTTTGGGATGCACAATAACCACTTCAGAAACTTGTCTACGCAATCGCTCCGCCATCACCAGAGCTTCATCTTGCCCTGTACCAGGTAATAAAATGACGAATTCTTCACCGCCGAAACGCGCTGGCACATCGATGTTGCGAGAGTTTTTTCGCACAATATCAGCAAAACGTTTTAATACTTCATCACCTGTTGCGTGTCCATAAGTGTCATTCACTCGTTTAAAAAAATCTAAATCCAGCATCAACAATACTGCCGTACCACCTAAACGCGAAATACGGTCTGATTCTTGATCGAGACGTTCTAAAAATACGCGCCGATTAAATAAACCTGTTAAAGAATCGGTATTTGCCAATTTTTTTAGCATTTCTTCCAAGGCTTTGCGCTGACTAATATCTTGTTTAACGCCGATAAAATTAACCAGTTCACCGCGTCTATTTTTAACAGGTGAAATACTCAAATCTTCGTGATACAACGAGCCGTCTTTATGTTTATTAACAATCTCGCCGCGCCAATGTTCACCAGCAAGCAATGTATTCCACATAGCACGGTAAAACGGTTTGTCTTGCATGCCAGAACCCAATAATTCATTGGGTTTTCGCCCAATCACTTCATCTAAATGATAACCTGTCAAACTGCTAAATGCAGGATTTGCCCATTTAATATGTGCGTTTGTATCGGTAATCACTATGCCATTTACTGTCGCTTCCAAAGCAGCAACTAATAATTTATTGTGAACTTCCATCTCAACACGCAGCAACGTATAACGAATTACTCGCGCCAAACCATCAAATCCAAAATCGCCTTTGACCATGTAATCATTTGCGCCTGCTTTTAATGCAATTAAAGCAAAATCTGTATCACAGCGACCTGTTAAAACGATAATCGGCACATCCTCCGCAATTTGTTTGGCTATTTGTATCGTTTCCAAACCTTCCGAATCGGGCAGCGATAAATCTAACAAAATGACTTCAAAAATTGAATCTGCTAACGCTTGTCTGGCTAATGCTAATGATTCGACCCAAGTAATTTCAAAGTTTATTTCGTTTTTGGATTTTAATGCGGCTTTAACCAAATACGCATCGCCTGCTTCATCTTCGATAAGTAAGACACGAATGAATTCCGCTTGGTTCATTTTTTTTTGCCTCTCTTATTGGATTGGGAATAACAATTTAAATGTCGTTCCAATACCAATTTCCGATTCAATTAAAATGTGTCCCCCCGCGTGATTCACAATGCCGCTAACCGTCGATAATCCTAAGCCCGTGCCTTCGCCTACTTTTTTCGTGGTAAAAAAAGGATCGAAAATTTCACTCATGACTTTTTTATCGATGCCCGACCCTGTGTCGGAAACGCTTAACTCAATAAAATCACCTTCAACAGGTTGAAAACACGCCGCGCATTGATGCGTTAAAATGTTAATGGTCGCAAGTTTGACCTTAATTGTTCCGCCCCCTTGTGACCTCATGGCATCTCGCGCATTTACTAGCAAATTGGTTATGACTTGATGTAAATCAATTGGTTCAATAAAAATATGTGGCGTATCGTTCAGCTCTAATTCTATTTTGAATTTAGCCGTTAATCCCGCTTGCACCATGCCGACGACTTCTTCGATAATTTGCGGCGTTGATTTTGTTATAGACATTTTTTCAATTTCGGTACTTTCAGTATTTTGACGACAATAAGCCATCATTTTTGCAATGAGTTCTTTTGCTCGATTTCCTGATTCAACTGAGCGACTTAAATTATGTTCCAGTTCTACTTTTAAATCACCGTCAGCCATTTCTTCATTGATGATGTCTAGGCACAGTTCGGAGTAACCCAAAACACCACTCAACATATTATTGAAATCGTGACCAATTCCAGCGGTCAGCCGTCCAATACTGTCGATTTTTTGCATGTGGGCGATTTGATCACGCAAAATTTTATCTCGCTTTTGCATTTCGATTCGTTCGGTAATATCGTGCAAAAATATAAACAAACTTCCATCATTTAACGTGGAATATGACGCAGTGATTTCTGCTAACCAACTCGAACCATTTTTGCGATGCTGTTCAATTTCAAACGTTTTTCCATTGCCTTGCACAATCTGACTAAATTGCTTCAAATTTAAACCAAAATCCCCAGTCATTTTTAAGATATTCATCGCGAGCAGTTCTTCACGTTCATAGCCAGAAAGATGGCAATAACCCTCACTCACTTCTAAAAATTGTCCACTGCTGCTAATTCGACAAAATCCGTCTGTGGTTTCAATTGCCGCTTCATATAATGCCGCGCGACTTTGTATTGCCTGTTCACGTTTCTTCTTGTCGGTAATATCTAAACCGACTAACGCATAACGACAATGCGCTGTATAACCGTTCTGATGATGGTAGACGGGAAGAATAATAGTTTGCAGCCAGTATTCTTCGCCCGATTTTTTGCGATTACAAATTTCACCCGACCAAATTTCACCTTGTTTAATCAACGTCCACATATTGAGGTAAAACTCTTTAGAATGTACGCCAGACTTAATAATTTTATGCGTTCTCCCTAATAATTCTTGCTCGCTATAACCTGAAATTTTGCAAAATTGCTCGTTGACAAAATTGATTGCGCCATTCAAATCGGTTTCCGCAATAATCGTCGCGCGGTTTAAAGTATGCAACAAATCTAAATCTAAATTCGCTGCCGCTAATAATTTATTACTTTTATCCAGTTCTACACGCGATAGCGCGTAACGAATCACTCGCGCCAATCCATCAGAACTGCTTTTTACTATATCTTTCGAGGCATAATCTGACGCGCCTGCTTCCAATATAGTCAGCGCGAAATCAACATCTTCTCGTCCCGTTAAAACCACAATCGGTAATTCACCTGCGATTTGTTTGGCGATGTTCATCGTTTCTAGTCCTTCGGATTCTGGTAACGATAAATCGAGCAATAAAACATCAAAATTTGATTCGACTAATGTTTGTTTTGCAAGGGCTAGCGATTCCACCCATGTCACGTCAAAACTGATTTTGAGCGTTAGTTTTTTTAGAGCGGCTTTTACTAAATATGCGTCATCCGCTTCATCTTCGACAAGTAAAACACGAATAGACTGAACGGAATTCATATTTTGTGACCTTTGGGCAAGCGCACGAGTGTGAACCAATAATCGCTTAATTGTGCAATTGCCGCCATAAATTGCTGCATATCCACAGGTTTCGTGATGAAACTTGCCGCGCCCGATTCATAAGAACGAACAACATCACTTTCAACATCTGAAGTCGTTAAAACAACGACGGGAATATCGTTAAACATTGGATTGGCTTTAATCGTTTCTAAAAACTCATAACCATTCATACGCGGCATATTCAAATCGAGAAAAATTAAATCAGGACGCGGTGCCGTCGCGTATTCGTCTATTTTGTTTAAAAAATCCATTCCTTTTTGTCCGTCAACCACATGATGCAAATTTGCGAGTATTTTGTTTTCCCTCAATGCCATTTTTACCAAATAGGCATCAGCGGGTTCGTCTTCTAACAATAAAATTTCAACCATTTTTGTGTACTCTGTAATCATCAATAAAACCTAAAAATTAACTGCCCTTTGGCAAATCAAACACAACTGTTGTGCCGCCGCCAGCTGTCTCTATTAAAGTCACGGTGCCGTCACAACTTTCTAAAATACGTCGCACAATTGCCAAACCAATACCTGTTGATGTTTGGTTATCATTCACCTGCAATCGCTCAAAAACTAAAAAAACACGCTCACGGTATTCAGCAGGAATGCCTATTCCGTTATCTTCAACGTAATAGCGAATTCGCTGTCCGTGATTTTCACCGTAAATGCGTATTTTGGGCGGGGTATCTAATCGCGGATAGTGTAAGGCATTATCAAGCAATATATTAAAAATATCGTATAGGCGTGGGCGGTCAATCATCACCGCTGGCAGTTCTCCGTATTCAATCTGCGCTTTCGTTTTTTGAATCAACGCTGCGTGATGTTTCAAAACCTTAGCTAAAATATCTGCCACAGAAACGAACTCAATAACGGCTCGCGGTTGTGTTGCCGCAAGGTAAAGCTGAATATCACTCACTAAAGCGCGTTGCCGAATGGCACTTTGTTCGATGAACTGTAATGGAACCATTATGTCGTCGCCAACATTGCCTGTACTGGTTAAGACATTTTTTAATCTTTGCACAAAACTGACGATTCGGCGTGTCGGTTCTTGCAAGTGATGCGCGGCGATGTTGGTAAATTGCAATAAATTGGCGTTACTTGAGGCTAATTTTTGTTCACTAATTTGCAAATCCAAATCGATTTTATGGCGTTCTGTTACGTCAAATATGAAACCATCAAGTAAAGTAATCGTCCCATTTTTATCTTTTACTCCGCGTCCACGTTCATGCACCCAACGAATTTCTCCAGAGCTTTTTACAATTCGATATTCAATCGTATAAGAGAGATTTTCTTTTACGCTGGTTTGAATTTCATTATCCACATGCTGAACGTCATCGGGATAAATCACACTTGTGTAAGTGCGGACGGAATTTTCAACAAAATCACTGGCGGGATAACCCGTCATTTCTTCAACTAATCCGCTGATAAACAGCATAGTCCAATCGGCATCGAGAGCGCAGCGAAACGTAATTCCTGGCATGTTGACGACTAAGGCTTTGTATTGATCGCGGCTTTCTTGTAATGCTTTTTGGCTGGCTTCAATATCGTTTGCCATTTCATCAAATGCACCAGCGGCTTTAGAAATTTCATCATGTCCTAAAACTTTACCACTCACTCGAATGCGATGATTATTTGCATAGGCATTCATACTTTCTGTAAGTAATCTAAGCCGATTCGTAATCGTTTTTCCCGTCATTGCAAAAACGAGCATTCCATTTAGCAATCCTATAAATAGAATCATTTCTAAAAGATTGACGAATAATTCTCGCGTTGAAGCCATGACTTGATCAACGGAATTTAAGCGGTAATACTGCCAGCCCAATGGCTTTAAAATCATACCGATTGCAATATACCGATGCCCACGAAATATTAAGTTATCGGTTAACAATTTTGGCAAATCCGTTAATTTTTGGCTAAATAATGCGGTTAACGCGGGTTCTTTTTCAAAATTGGGTTTGAAACTGTCCGTTGAGGTTTCGAGTTCTTTTTGCCATGAACCTGCTAAAACAAAATTCCCGTTCGCATCAATCAAAAAATGTTCGGTTTCCGAATATAGCTTGTCTGATTCAAACATGAATGCCAGCACATTAGTAAGCGGCATATCCTCGCCTAAACTTCCTATCCATTCGTTATTAACGTAAAGCGGATAAATTGCGCTGACCATCCACACTTTTGGAACAGGGTCGAATAAAGGAGGCGTAAAACGTAATTCTCTATTTGGATTCAATTCGGGCGTGCTATACGTTACCCAAGGCGTTTTTGTGTAGTCATTATCGGCTTGTTGTTCAAAAACAAAGTTGGGATAATTTTTATCAAAAATAATTTCACTTCGATTTGGCGACAAATACCAAACATTTTCAAATCGTTTGGTGGCTGACGCGCCAAAAATATCCATGATTCGTTTGATTCGTAAATGCTGAATTTTTTGTGCATCAGTTTCTTGAGAATTCGGTGGCAAAAAAATGCCTGCTTCAAATTCGCCATTAGAACTCGGTTTTCGACTTCGCCAAACGCCGTCAAGATTCTTTTCAAACAATTGATAAAACGATTCAATTTCACCCTTTTGAATCGGTTTCGAAAGTTCCATTTCTAACAATCTTGCCAAACTTTTAAGTTTCGGTTCGGATTCGGAAAAACGTTGTGCGGAAGTGGAGGTAAATTTTGCGGTTACTTTTTGTAAATTATCAATTTCATTAGCCAAAATTTTACGTTGTACCAGTTCATAAATAAGTGCCGTACCTAAAACAGCACTCATTAAAACGCCAGTGATAACGATAAATCCCATTTTTTGGCGAATGTTTAGTTTCATAATGATCAACTAAAATTTCAAACTCGTTCTTAAAATAACGTAATCGCCCGCAATGTGGTTATTCACATTGTATTCGTGCAGCCATTTTGCCGAAAAGCCAATATCTTGTTCGCCCATTTTCAGTGTGTAAGTCACTACAGGGCCAATGCTGCTGTATTCGCCGCTAATTGCATCAGCAGTAACGCCCGCGCCTGTATCGTCTTTGACTTGCCGATAATACGAACCTGAAACGCCTAAACCAAATTGTGGCGTTAAATAATAGCCCGCTGAATAATCAACATGAACTTCGTCACCCGTTTTGTAATGGGTTGCGGTATTTTCGGTGTTGACCATATAACCAAACATCATCGAAAAATCGTATTTTCCATTATCGGGATTCCACGTTACGCCAAAATTGTTATCAAATGTCCAAGCGTTGCGCCCTGCATTTAAATCCCGACTTTTATTGTATGCCCCCGTTGGAACGACAACGCCTTCAAAGGCAACAAACGAAAGTTCTTCCCATTGCCATGATAATAAAATCGGCACCGCATACATATCGCCTGCGCCGCCGCGTTCGGATTGCTTTTTGATGCCATCCGTTGTCGTGGTATAGGTTGAGCGTAAAGCGTAAGGATAAAAACCAAACGAATAGGTTGCGCCTAAAAGTTTCTGTTCTGTCACACGCATCACGCCTGGCAATTCAAATAATAAACTGCTGCCGTTGTCACTATTTCCAGCCCAGTTGTAACCCATGAAATTGCTTAAATAGGTTCCCGAATCGCCCATAACTGCCATGCCGAAATCCCCGTAAAACCCAGGCAGATATTGACTACCTCCGACTTCAGCTGCTGTTGCGGTGGTTGTTGACATTGCAAAGCAAGAAACGACTGTTGTTTGTAGCAAAAGTTTCGTTAGTTTTTTCATTTTTTAATCCTCCAAATTTAGTTTTTATTATCCTGATGTGATGCAAAAATTTTGTAGGGGCGTACTGCGTGCGCCCACCTACAAAATCGTATCAATGGCGCGTTGCATTTAGGCGGGTTCACGCCGTGAACCCCTACGACGGCGTAACATCAGTTATCAAGCGGCAATTCAAACCAAAAAATACAACCCTGTCCTTCGCCTTCTGAT
>CAZLGN010000040.1:0-12212 GCA_964558865.1 uncultured Methylomagnum sp. | reverse complement strand
ATTCGTCCATTTTGAACTCAATGCTGGCAACCGAACTCACGCCGTCAACAAACATGAAAGCGGGATGATTTGCTGCATCCATCGCTTTCCGAACGCCAGAAATATCAGACGTTACGCCTGTTGACGTTTCGTTATGCGTAATTAAAACCGCTTTGATTTCATGAGCGGTGTCTTCTTTTAAACGCGCTTCTAATTTGTCGAGTGGAACGCCTGTCCCCCAAGGTTCTTCATGCAATTCCACTTGAAAACCTAAACGAGTTGCCATATTCGCCCACAAATGTGCGAATTGCCCAAAACGGTAAATCAATACTTTATCGCCTTGATTTAAAACGTTCGTGAACGCAACTTCCCAACCTGCTGTCCCTGTTGCTGGAAAAATGAACGCTTGACCTGTGGTTGTACCGAAAACTTTTTTCAAATCTTCTAACAATGGCGCGAATAATTTTGGAAACACGGGTGAACGGTGATCCTCCATTGGAACATGCATTGCGTTTAAAATTTCGTTCGGCACATTGGTAGGGCCTGGGATATAAAGGTGGTTACGACCTGCCATGATTTTCTCTCTTGTAAAAGTTAAGGGTTAAAAAACGCGCAATCATGACATAGCCATACGCAATTCAGCAACCATTTAGCCACGAAATACCACGTTTAAGAGCTGCTTGTTTTCCGTAAAACTCAAAGCCTTGAACGCAATGCTGGTAAAATGTCTACTTTCTAAACTTTCAATACAAAAAATAAACATGACCGATACGCCTGATATTTTAAAAACCATTCTAGCCAAAAAAGAAGAAGAAGTGGCGCGTCGCCGCATACAAACGCCAATCGAAATGTTACAAGAAATTGCCAGCGGTGCAGAAAAACCGCGTGGTTTTTATGCGGCTTTACACCGCAAAGCTGCGTTAAAAAAACCAGCCATTATTGCCGAAATCAAAAAGGCTTCGCCTAGTCAAGGTGTGATTCGTGAAAACTTTCAACCCGTGACTATCGCGCAAGATTACGCGATGAATGGCGCAACGTGTTTATCGATTTTGACTGATAAAACATTTTTTCAAGGTTCGGAAGCCTATTTGCAAATGGTGCATGACCGTTGCCCACTGCCCGTTTTGCGTAAAGATTTTATGATTGATGCCTACCAAATTCATGAAGCGCGTTCACTTGGCGCGGATTGTATTTTGTTGATTGTTTCCGCATTAGACGACGCAAAATTGCACGAATTGTCAGACCTTGCGACCACATTGGGAATGGATGTCTTAGTTGAAATTCACGATGCAGAGGAATTACAACGTGCGTTGAAACTCGACACAAAATTGATTGGCATAAACAATCGAAATTTACGGACATTTGAAACAAATTTACAAACCACATTGACCTTAAAAGATGCCATTCCTGACGACCGTTTAGTGATTACTGAGAGCGGCATTCATACCCGCGAAGACGTGGAACTGATGTTGTCGAATGACGTTTATTCGTTCTTGGTTGGCGAAGCCTTTATGCGGGTTGAACAATCGGGACAAAAAATGCGCGAATTATTCGCGTTATAAAAATGAATTACTCCCTTCGTCGTTTATTACTGATTAGTTTATTGACTGCCTCAATGTGCATTTGGGGCGTAACGGCATTTTTGACTTATAAAGTCACCCGCGACGAAGTGGCGAGTTTATTTGATTCCGAACTGGCGCAATCTGCAAAAGTGCTGCACAGTTTTATCGAAAATTTATTGCGTGAAGGTTCGCTTTCGACGCATTGGATGCAGACGCAAAATGATGGAAATTTACACCTGCCATTTGGACGCAAACACAATAAAAATCAAGCATTCCAACTGTTAACGGATGACGAAAATAATTTGTTGAAATCCGATGCGGTTCCGAATGTGTTGCTACATAGTTTTGATATAAAAAATATCGATGATCAGCTTTGGGGAGTATTTGATGATTTGTTGCAAGCCAGCACGTTAGGACACAAATATGAAGGTAAAATTGCTTTTCAACTTTGGTCAAAAACAAACGGAATCGTTTTGCATTCGGACAGTGCGCCAGTATTTGCAATGTCTTCAGCGGATCATGGTTTTACAGAAACAAATATCGATAATCACTTGTGGCACGTTTTTAGTGTCGCTAGCACAAACGGCGAATACATTATTCATGTCGGACAAAAAGAAGAAATTCGCGCCGAATTAACCGACGAAATTTCGATGCAATTAGTGACGCAATTTTTAGTCGGATTACCCATTTTAGGCATTGTTATTTGGTTGATTGTTGGGCGTGCGCTTGAGCCGCTGAACCGTTTAGAAATTGCTCTTTCACGCCGCGAAGCGAGTTATTTAAAACCGTTGTCGATTGAAAAATTGCCTTATGAAATTGTGCCGATTGTGAATGAAATTAACACCTTGTTTGCACAGCTCGAACAAGCCTTTGAACACGAAAGACAATTTACCGCCGATGCCGCGCATGAATTACGCACGCCGCTGGCGGGCTTATTGACGCAAGCCCAAGTTGCGTTACGAACGGCGGATGAAACGGTGCGAAATCAAGCCTTAAAACGTATTGAGCAAGCGGTGCATCGAATGACGTATTTGGTGCAGCAATTATTGACATTTTCGCGCATCGATTCCAATACCGAATACTTAGCGCAAGCCGTCACTAACGTTGAAAAGGAAATTGTGCAAGTGATTACAGAGTTAGATTCGGAAGCCTATAAAAAACGCATTCGAATAGAATTTATTGAAGAAAAAGTGGTGCCAATTATGGCAAATACGTTGCTGATAAACATTTTGTTGCGAAATATCATTGATAACGCGATTAAGTACACGCCGCAAAGAGGAAGTATCAAGGTAAGTTTGATTAGTTCTGAGGATCATTTAATTTTTTGCGTGGAAGATTCAGGGCCAGGCATTGCTCCTGATGAATATGAAAACTCATTAAAGCGTTTTCATCGTTGTGTTGAAACCGCCCACGCGGCACATGGTACAGGTTTAGGGTTTTCAATTGTGCAACGCATCGCGGGCAGTCATCACGCTAAACTCACATTGAGCGAATCGGCAGAATTGGGCGGTTTAAAAGTTAAAGTTGCCTTTGAATTGCCGCCGCGTATTCAAACCCAAAAAAATTCGCGTAAATTACGTTTTTTTAATACGCGAAAAAGTTGATAATGCGAAAATTTTTTCTCAATTTAATTTTTCATTCTAGGGATATGCCATGAGCTTTTACAACCCATTTTCAGGTTCCAGTACGTTTAGTATCACTGACTTTTGGGAAACATTTACATTAGACGACGTATTAACAAAGGCAAAAGATTGGCAAGATTCTGTTCCAAAAATGTCTTATTCTTTTAGTTTTACATTGGGAACTGTTTCAAATTCATTTAAATTTACCTCAACACAGTTGAGCGAAAATTTACAACTTTATGTCAGCGATTTGACGGAGATTCCATTAGCAAATTCGCCTTATACATTGACTTCCTTAATTTCTAATTCAGGAAGTGTCGCAAATAGTGCGATTACGGCATTAAAAATAGCGGATTTAAAACTCATTAACTATTCGGGTGATATAAAAATTGATGCGTTACTCGATAAAAGTTTGAATTGGAATTATCTCAATCCTGCTCGTAACGTCCTTTATTATTCGTTTGACGTTAAAAACTTTGACGATTCAAAAATGCGGAAAATTTCTGTTGAAGCATTCAATACCGTGCAACAAGAAGCCGCGCGTACACAATTGAAATATGTTACTGACATTACGGGGATTCAATTTAAGGAAGTCGCTACAACAAGCGCAGCGGATATTCATTTTGCGAATACGAATTTAGAAGGAAAATATACGGCGGGCTTATGTGACAATAGTTACCGCTACCACTACAACAAAAATCTTGTGACGGATTACATTGCGGACGCTTACATTTATTTGGATAACGTTGAATGGGGCGTTCAGAATGGAACGCCGACTGCAGGTGGTCAGGGTTATGAAACATTACTGCATGAAATTGGTCACGCGCTAGGTTTAAAACATCCGTTTGAGACACCAAAAACTTTGTCTAAAACGGACGATAATACGAATAACACCGTAATGTCTTATTTGCACAAAGGCGATTATAAAACGACGTTCCAATCTTATGATTTAGCGGCATTAAATTGGCTTTATGGCACGGATGGTTTGACCGCGTTACCTGTAAAAGCGACGGCGGGCAATGATTTGTTTATTGGTACTTCCAACGCCGACATAATCAATACCTTAGCAGGTAACGATACGCTAGACGGTGGCACTGGGCGCGATACATTAACGGGGGGCGATGGTAATGATGCTTATGTTGTTGATGACACGGGCGACAAAATTATTGAAACCAACAAATTCGACATAGATTCAGTACAAAGCAGCGTGAATTTCACATTGCCAAAATATGTTGAAAATTTAACGCTAACAGGCAAAGCAACCCTGGCAACAGGTAATGAATTAGGAAATAAATTGATTGGCAATGAACTGGCAAACACATTAAAAGCTCTGGATGGCAATGACACATTGGAAGGTGGCAAGGGAAATGACGCTTTAACAGGTGGTCTTGGTGAAGATACTTTCGTGTTTAGTTTAAAAGATTACGATTTTATGGGCGATTTTGCGCCGCGTGCTGAAAATATAGACACCGTTGTTGATTTTACAAAAGGGACAGACAAAATTGCGTTAAGTGCCGCATTTGCATTTAAAGGATTTGCTGTGGTGGCTAATTTAAAACAATCTGTTGGTGATGCAAGTTTGATTTATGACAATGCCACAAATGCGTTATATTTTGATGCTGATTCAGCAGGCAATCATTATTCGCCAACGATGTTCATCAAATTCACTGGAAAAATGAGTATGGCTCCAAGTGATTTAGCGTTAATTGCATAATTATTAAAATTAAATGAGCGAAACAAAACAATACCATTGGGGTTCAGAAAATACGGTTATGCAGTTACGGCAATTGCGTGATCAATCTTTAGAAAGTCGTCAACGTCGTCATAAGCCACCCAAATTACCGTCTCGTAAAGAATTACAAGAAATTTTAGACGGATTGTGTGCGGTGCTTTTTCCAAATCGATTGGGACGACCTGATTTAACGGAAGAAGGCATCGATTATTTTGTGGGCTACACATTAGATTGTGTTCTGCATCAATTATTTAGACAAATTCGCCGCGAATTGCAGTTTATTTCGAGAAATGAAGAGCTAAACGATGTCACGCATCAACAAGCAATTGACATTACACGCTTGTTTAATAGCGAGTTGCCGAGCGTTAGGGCGTTAGTTGATACAGATATTCAAGCGGCTTACGAAGGCGATCCCGCCGCGCGAACGCCCGATGAAGTGCTTGTTTGTTATCCTGGAATTATGGCGGTAATTTATCATCGACTTGCTCACATTTTATACAGGCATGGCGCACCGCTTGTCGCGCGGATGATTGCCGAATTAGCGCATTCTGCAACGGGAATTGATATTCATCCTGGCGCACAAATTGGCAAAAGTTTTTTTATCGATCACGGCACAGGTGTCGTGATTGGTGAAACGGCAATTATCGGACAACGAGTGCGCTTATATCAAACGGTGACTTTAGGTGCGAAGCGTTTTCAAAAAGACGATAACGGGATGTTAATAAAGGGAAATTTGCGTCACCCGATTGTTGAAGATGATGTGGTAATTTATGCTGGCGCGACAATTCTGGGACGTGTCACTATTGGAAATGGTTCGATTATTGGTGGAAATGTTTGGCTCACACACAGCGTGCCGCCGAATAGCGTTATCACTCAAGCAAGCGAACGTAGTGAATAGTAAAAGTCGCGTAAATTACACAATCTAGTCGTAATTAGCGCGTTCTTCGTTTAAAATGCGCTTTCATTTTTACGCGCCCGTAGCTCAGCTGGATAGAGCGCAGCCCTCCGGAGGCTGAGGTCAGAGGTTCGAATCCGCTCGGGCGCACCACTTCTTCGTTAAATTTCAAAAAATCCCGCCCCATTTTTCTGTTTCAGCCAATTTGTCACAGTAGTTCGACTACTTTCACTACAAGTTAGGCGAATCCACCATTACTAAAAATTTAGTAACAGGAAGATCCAACGTCAAAACGTAAAGACAGTCAGTGAATACATCAGATTAAAATCTGTCGATTTTTAGCACAATTTTCTGTATTGGCTTATTTTTTTTTTAATCATAAAAATGCGTCTATTCAACCAGTTAATAAAACTTGTTAATTTAGAACATGAATTTAAAGTGTGATTTGCTGCACAGTTTTAGTATTTGCATCTTTGTTCTGTAACGTAATTAGGGTATATTTTCAAACATGTTGAAGGGCGGTGTTGTATAAAACCGTTTTACACTTAGCGTCACGTTTATCTGCATGACGTTCACTTATTGATTTTAACTTTTTGAGGATTTAAAAATGGCAACATCAAAATTACCAAGTAAAAATAATGACAGCATCAAAGGCACTGCAGGTAATGACAGCATTGATGCGTTGGCGGGTGCTGACTCAATCAGCGGGTTGGCAGGTAACGATTGGTTAAGCGGCAACTTAGGTAATGACTCGATAGATGGTGGCAACGGAAATGACACCTTGATTGGCTTTGACGGTAATGACACATTATTGGCTGGTAGTGGTAACGATTCGTTAACAGGTGACAAAGGCAACGACCTTCTTGACGGTGGCGTGGGTAACGACACGTTAGATGGTGGCGTTGGTAAAGACACGCTGAAAGGCGGTGACGGCAACGACATCTACTACGTTAACGACAAAGCCGATTCGATTATCGAAAGCCCTACAAAGGGAACTGGTGGTAATGATTCGGTTTTTAGTACATCTTACACTTATGCTTTAGACGTAGCTGGGTTGGTTGAAAACTTAACGCTAGTGAATTTAAATGGTGGAACACCATCAGGAACAACCAACACTGGTACAGGCAACAAAGCAAACAACGTTATCACAGGAAACATTGCCGATAACCTGCTCTTGGGTTTGGCAGGTAACGACACGTTGAACGGTGCTGAGGGTGCCGACACATTAGACGGCGGCATTGGTAAAGATTTACTTAATGGTGGTGAAGGCGATGATGTTTATTACATGAACAACAACGAAGACAAAATGACAGATAGTGATGGTAATGACGAAGTTGTTGCCCAAGGCGTTTCGTTCGACATCAGCACGACAGACTTTATCGAAGTTTTGACCTTATCTACCAAAGATTTGAAAGGTAAAGTTGTAGATGGCTTGACAGGTACTGGCAATGAAGCAAATAATTTAATCCAAGAAATCGCAGAGGGTGCGACCAACAACACATTGATTGGTGCAGCGGGTGATGACACACTTGACGGTTCTGGCGGGGATGATGAATTGCAAGGTGATGCTGGTAACGATTCGTTAATCGGTGGCGAAGGTGATGACACAGCTGTTTATAACGGCGATAGTAGCGATTATGTTGTCAAACGAGATGCCGATGCCGAAGGCGCGTACACAGTTGAGTATATCGGCTCAGAACCTGACAGCGACGAAGGTCTTGACGAATTGGTAGGCATCGAACACATCACATTCTCGGATATGACTATCGATTCAATAAATGTCACGGAGGAAGGCGGTACTGCTAGTGATTTTGGCGATGAGAACAGCACTGAAACTGAAATAGGTGATGGTGAAGAGGTGGATGGCGTTGTTGAGGAAGTTGCTGAGGAAGCACTCCTACTCATCGGTGTTTCAGATTATTCATTCGTATAATCCGTCTCTCATTCAAATAAACGGCACGCAATCTCAAATGGTTGCGTGCCGTTTTTTTACTTTGACCACGCGAAATTTTTCAATTAAGTTAAACGAACACGCGGGTCAACCAACGTGTAAGAAATATCGGTGAGTAACAGCCCCAAGATGTACAAGACTGAACCTAAAAAAACCATTGCCCGAACAATTGCAAAATCTTGGCTGTTAATTGCGTCAATTGTGTAACTGCCTAGACCTGGAATGCTAAAAAACGATTCCATAATCAAACTTCCCATAAAAAGTAGCGGTAAAATCACCACAACTCCCGTTAAAATCGGAATCATCGCATTAGGTAAAACGTGACGAAATAAGGTTTGCGTTTCAGTCAGTCCTTTAGCTCGCGCGGTGCGAACGTAATCTTTTTCAGCTTCTTCTAAAAATAACGTTTGATACCAACGCACGCCTGAACCAATGCCCGTAAAAACACCGATGACAGCAGGTAAAATCAGGAACTTAACCATTGCCAAACCATCGTCATAACCCGAAATCGGCACCAGTTTTAACACTTTCGCCACCAAAAATTGCCCGCTAATAATGTAAAACAACGACGAAATCGACATCAGCATCACACACAAAATAATGCCGATTTTTTCAATGTAACGACGACGAAATAACACCATCAATAATGCCGCAACGATATTTACAACCAAACCTATCAACAACGTCGGCAAGGCTAACGCCAAACTCGGCACAGCGCGTTCTTGAATATCCGCGCCGATATTTCGCCCGCTGTCAGACGAGCCAAAATTAAACAGCATTAAGCCGACCGATTTGGAATAAAAAATCGTGTCGGTGAATTTTTCACTCCCATTAACATTTGAATTCCAAAGTAATGGCTTGTCATAACCGTGTTGTTGTTTCCAGTTTTGAATCGCTTGTTCTGTGACGTGTTTTTGTCCGAGCTGCATTCGCGCCATATCGTCAGGACTATTAACGACGAAAAACAATGTGAAAGTCAGGATATTTACCGCAATCAACAACGGTATAGCGTAAAGAAAACGACGAAGAATATAACTAATCATGTCGGGTTTTGAAACAAGGGGAGGGGAGAAAGTAGGGATTTACCAGCGTAAATCCCTACGAAAAACCGCTTACAAATTATCTAAAATCGCTTTTTTCACCGCGTCCAAACTTGCGTCAATCGTCACAGGTTTCGCATCGGCACATTGCATCATTGCAATTTCAGGATCTTTGATTCCATTACCCGTCAATGTACAAACGATGGTACTACCTTCAGGAATTTTGCCAGTGCTAATGTCGTGCAACGCGCCAGCCAATGAAGTTGCCGAAGCAGGTTCGCAGAAAATGCCTTCAAATTGTGACAACATTTTTTGCGCGGCTAAAATTTTCTCGTCGCTGAATTTATCAAACCAACCGTTCGATTCTTTTTGTGCTGTCCAAGCTAAATCCCACGATTGTGGATGTCCAATACGAATCGCCGTGGCAACCGTTTCAGGATTATCGACCATCGCGCCTAATGCAAACGGCGCAGCACCAGCGGCTTGATAACCACACATCACGGGCGCACTTCGGCAAACTCTATCTGTGAAGTATTCTTTGTAGCCTTTCCAATAAGCCGTGATATTGCCTGCATTACCGACGGGCAAACAATGAAAATCAGGCGCAAAACCTAACTCATCGACGATTTCAAACGCAGCGGTTTTTTGTCCTTCGATGCGGAATGGATTGATTGAATTCACAATCGTGACGGGTGCATGGTCAGCGACTTCTTTAACCAACGCCATGCCACGGTCAAAATTGCCGTTGATTTGAATAATTTTTGCGCCGTACATTAACGTTTGCGCCAATTTGCCAAGGGCAATTTTGCCTTCGGGAATTAACACGAACGCTTGAATTCCCGCACGAACCGCATAAGCCGCCGCTGCTGCTGATGTGTTTCCTGTTGACGCGCAAATAATGGCTTGGCTGCCTGCTTCAACGGCTTTGGTAACTGCCATGGTCATGCCACGATCTTTGAATGAACCCGTTGGATTCAAACCTTCAAATTTAACGTAAATTTTTACGTCTTTGCCGATTAAACGCGGAATGTTTTGAAGTTCGATTAACGGCGTGTTGCCTTCGCCCAAACTGATAATGCGCGTCGTGTCACTGACGGGCAAACGTGAACGGTATTTTTCGATTAAGCCTGTGTAGCGTTTCATTTTTGTTTCCTATGAAGTTTTAAATTTATTCGGTGGGATATTTTAACTGTTTTGTCATTTGTCGCTAATTGAAATGCTGAAACTTTATGTTGATGTTAGCTTTTGGCAAATTCCGCCAATTCGTCAAGCAACGGATTAAGGTTTTTAACGGTGCTTTTGTAGGTTTCACAATTTAACAAAAAATTGTATCGATACGCTTCCGCACACACCGTCAAGGCAATCAACGCGCTGGTGTATTTTTCAACATCAACGTTGAATTCAGTATCTTTGATTGTCTGCATTAACAATCTATCCAGTTTATGTGTGTGGGCATACGCGCCAAATTCGCTACGAGTTTCAAGCAAGTGCTTAAACAATAATTCAAACAGTTGTTGATAATGAAAGCAGTGCATCGAGCAATCTTTAAATTTAACTTGTTCTAACAAGTCGCAGTTAACCGCGTGTTGCCATGCTTTACCCGCTAAGTTTTCAGCATTTTCAAATTTATCTAGTTTTTCGGCGTACATATTATTGCCCTTGTTGGTTAGCTGTCAGGTTTCAAAGTTAATTCATTGCCGATTTTCTAAACGGCAAAGCATCTTCATACAACCGTTCAGGCGAAAACTCCAACCCATTCGCCCAACATAACGCGCCAGCATCCAGAAAAAAACGTTGAAAATAATTTGCATCTCTTAACGGTTCGAGTAGCGTACCTTTTCGCGTTGCTAACAACGTTTCTGCACTCCAAACACGTTGCGTATTATCTGAAAACTCCAGCAAAATTTGATACGGCGCAATCGGTTTCGCTTCTAAAATCTTAATCATAATCTGCACCTCTAATTCTATCGACGGGTTCAAAGTTTATTGCTTTTTCCCAGTTGGCTAAAAGTTCTTCACGGTGTGTTTCGCACCATTCTTTAACAATTGCGGCAACTTTTCGAGGTAATTTACCAGCTAAAACATCGCCCGTTTTGATTTCAACCGAAGCCGCAAAACCTTAGTATTCAACATGAATGTGCGGCGGCAGATGTTCGTTGTTTCGCATCTTGATAACGATGCCAAAAAATAGGCTGATTGTTGGCATAAGTTCAAAACTCCTCGCTAATCGAAATAATAAATTACAAATTAGGCTGGGGGGTGACTTCAAACTTTACTTTTTCTTGCTTTTCATTCAAACACTCAACGATGAGTTTGTCACCTACGTTAAGTTTTGCTAGCTCGTTTTCTCTAGCATCTTCACTGCCAACATATACACCATTAAAAGCTAAAATTTTGTACCCTTCTTTGATTCCTGCTTTATCGAAAGCACCGCCAGAATTCACATACTTTATAGTTCCATCTTTGTGATCTATATCTACACCTAATTTTATTTTGCTGTATTTGTATGCGTAAGCGTATAAATGTGGTCTTTGAACTTGGTCTGCTAATAATATCCCGTCTCCATACACAGCAACTTTTTCATCTTTTGATATTTGTACGTCGCTAACATAAATAAAATCAGCACCAATTTTAGCTGCTTCTTGTTTTAGCTGATCTTCAAGAAAATCCTTTTTTGCATACGCATTACCGTGTGCGCCAAGTTCAGCTATTTTGGTAGCAGGTTTTTTAGATGCTTCTTTTCCTCTCAATATGGCAACATTTTCTGGACTAACTTGTTGCAAAACCATACTGTTACTAACATCTAACATTTTTTTCGCTGTGTTAGCTGTTTGGCATCCACTAAGAAAACAAGCAATCACAAGCACGGATATTTTAAATTTAGACACATTTCCTCCTTTAAATTTTTATTTTTGAAACATTTAGAAAACCATCAATTATTTCTTGCGTATCGATGGAATTGAAAAATCGTTGTTTGGTAATAAAGCGTGAGTGAAGGTCTGCAAACCAATGCTCAGTATTTCGATTTAGTGAAATTGAAGGACTCAAAAGAGAAGTCCCCGTTATGCAAATATCAAATTTTGAATACTCGGGTTTAAATGGCGGAAATTCAGAACTTGAATACTCAAAACAATCTACAAGAGAAAAATTCGCTGGTGTTTTTGTGTCACCTTCTACAACCCAGACAATGTCGCCAATACATAAATTTTTCACAGCTTTTTTAGAAAGATAAAATGCAGAGCGACCTACATCTTCGTATGGATGCTTCATAGCATTTTGACTGTGATAAGCGTACCAATGTTTCATAAATCATTTCCCAAAGTTAATAAACAACCAAAAGCACAAAATCCCTCTCGTGCTTTTGTTCGACAAAACCTACCCCAACGTCTCCAACCGAATCCGATTCACCTTACCGCTAACCGTTTCCAATT
>CAZLGN010000039.1:4668-12377 GCA_964558865.1 uncultured Methylomagnum sp. | reverse complement strand
AATTCTTTAGTATTGATGCTTCGTCAAGCTAATTTTTTATGAGAAAGCCGTGCATTATTAACGTGGCAAGACAGTTACAAATCACACGTTGAAACGTTGACGGGAAATTTTGAAGTCGCGTTAAACAGCGTCGCCACAATTCAATCTGCATTTAGCGATATTCAAAACCGCTCGCAAAGTTTCACCGAAGTTTCTGCTGAATTAGGCAGCATTTTGCAAAAACTCGATTTGCAGTTACAGGATTTGAATCATCATCTGAAATCTTTAGACCAAGTCGCAGACAGCGCAAAACAAGCCTTCCCAATCATTGAAGATAATTTAACGAAATTAACGGCAGGCTTTAAAAAATCGACTGAACAATCACTCGCCGACATTACTAGCACGGTTGAAACGGTTGGTGAAAATTTGGTTGAATCGATGGTGCAACATAAAGACATGCTGCAAAAAACCATCATGGACACTGGCACAATTCTAAAAAACACGACCGTCACGGTTGCAAATAATCTTACCGTCACGACCAACACCATGAAATCAATAATGGAAACACAACAAGAAACGTTGAGTTCTACCAGTACCGAATTTAAAACCGTGGTGAATCAAACTATGACTGATTTTTCTCAACATACACAAGCCAGTGCTAAAAACTTACAACAGGCTGTAACTATGCAGCTAGACTGTATTGAAAAAAATAATATTTTGATAAATAAGACGATTCAAAATGCCAGCGTTGAATTTGAAAAATCAATAAAAGTACAGTCGGAACTGATGGGGGGAATTATCGTTACAGTTAGCGATACATTTAAAAAATCGACCGATGAATTGCTAGCTAATATGGGTAACACGGTTGATTCAATGGTCATCGTCGCTAATGACCTTATAAACATGGGCAATTCAATGGAATCGATAATGGATGGGCAACAGCAAGCATTAAATTCAATCAACACCGAATTCAAACAAACGATGAATGATTTTTCGCATGAAACACAAGCTAGCCAAGCTGCTTTACAAAAAGCTGTATCTCAACAATTGAATGGCATCAAAGAATACGAAAATAACTTGCATCACATAGTTACTAACCAATTCACAACGGTCAGTAATTCAATAACAACTGCCAGCAAAGAATTTAATCGTTTACTAACTGAAAACACCTCGAAAAGTACCAATGTTTTAAAAGAACAAACTGAATTACTGGATAAAGCCTTGCAAGCGGAGTTAATCAAAGCGATTGGCACAATGGGCAGCAATTTAGCTTCTTTGTCGGCAAAATTTGTTCAGGATTACGCGCCACTGACCGAAAAATTACGGGATGTTGTTCGATTAGCTGACGATTTGAAGAAAGGACGCTAAACCATGAAACATCAAAGTACAGATGAAGGCGAACATTGGCTTTCCGTCAGCGATATGATGTCGGGCTTGATGGTGATTTTTTTGTTTATCGCTATCACATACATGCTGCAAGTTAGCAAAATGAGTAAAGGAATAATCGATATTGTAGCTATTGACGAAATAACAAAAGCTGCCATTTACGAAGATTTACAGACTGAATTTAAAGACGATTTGAAAAAGTGGAATGCTGAAATAGATAAACCCTCTTTAGCATTTCGTTTTCAAGAGCCAGACGTATTATTCAACATTGGCGATGCCGACGTTAAGGACAAATTCAAAGTTATTTTGGATGACTTTTTTCCGCGTTATATAAAAATTCTTAAACAGTATCGCGTGGATATTGACGGTCATGCAGGTATTGAAGAAATTCGCATCGAAGGTCATACGTCGTCGGAGTGGAGCAAAGATATGGCATCGGGTGAAAAGGCGTATTTTTTGAATATGGAATTATCCCAAGATAGAACTCGCGCCACGTTGGAATACTGTTTTATGTTGCCGAACATCGCTGATGAACGGATTTGGATAAAACAGATTTTGACAGCAAATGGTTTATCCTCCAGCAAACCAATTTTGATAAATAACGAAGAAGACAAGGTACATTCGCGGCGAGTTGAATTCAAAGTTAAAACCAATTTAGAAACTCGAATCTCGAAATATCGAAAGGAAACAACATGAAACTCGATATTGATTTTACAAATTTAGAAAATCTCGTGAAAAACATGGGCGCATCAAGTGGTTTCATTTGGGAGAGTGGCGTTGTTGCAACGAAGATTGAAAATGATTGGAGAATTAGGCTTGCAGAAGGCAGAGAAATTGTTCCAATTGAAGATATTGAAATATCTCCAGATGGATTTGTAAAATACAAAGGCGAGCAAATTCTACTGCACATAAAAGAATTCAATCTTTTTTATGATGGACGACCTGCAAATTTGCCAAAATTTCATTTTTACCAATGCACAACATTGGAAAGTATGCGAAATCAAGGACGCTTCAAGCGATATGTCGCAACACAACGTAAAGATGGCTATTTTTTAATCGATAAAATGGATGACGGCAATACTGAGTATGATGTCGAAATAAAATTAGATGCCTGTAAAAACTGTTTGAATAAATATAACCAACATTCTCAAAAACGATATACCGTTGAAAATTTCGATATTGCAGAATTTTTTGAACATTTTGGTGATTCTCAATTTACCGAAACACCTGAACACACTGATGAAAATGCGCCTGTTTCGGGTTATACCGAAAATTGGGATTTAATTTCAAGGCAACACAAAGAACAATGTGGCTATGTTTGTCAGCAATGCGGTATTGATTTAAGTAATCATAAAAACCTGATGCAAACCCATCATGCTAACGGTGTGAAAAGTGATAACAGTTCGAGCAACTTAAAGGTTTTGTGCATTGAATGTCACAGTGACCAACCTTCGCACGGACACATGAAAAACAGTGCGTCACGCGAAATTTTAGAAGTTCGGCAGATTAAATCGCGAGCAAAACGTTATTAGAATTAGCAAAAAGGGCGGTTGAAATAGCAATTGAAGAAGATGAAGCGGCGGCGATGGAATTTATTAACGAGGAAATGAAAATTGAAATAAAAAGTGCATTTTTAGCATTCGCTAAGAAGTAGAAGGATAGCTTAAATTTTGCGTTAGAATAATATCCGAACGATAGTTACAGCTCTGAGGGAAAAAATGGAACTCAACATTCAATACACCAACGCTCAAATCGAAAAAATTCGTGATCAAGGCTTCATTTATGTATGTGCTTGTCCTAGTCAAGTCAGTGAACAAATCGCGCATTTACGTCGTTTATTCAAATATCAAAAAAACTGTCTCACAAACGGTGAAGCATTATTAGATTTGAAAACGCATGAACTCATTGCTGAAGCCACCAGCAGAGCGCACGATATTATGCAAGCCTGTTTGCATGATGTTCTTATTCATGAAAATTGGGATTTAGAAACCCTCGAAATGCCTGAAAATTTACGGCAATTATTAGAAAAAACACTGTCTGCTTAAACGATGCTTTTAAATTTAACGATTTTAGATTTAGCCATTGTCAAAGCCTTGCAACTGGATTTATCGCAAGGAATGACTGTTTTAACTGGCGAAACGGGAGCGGGTAAGTCGATTTTACTCACCGCGCTAGGATTAGCGTTAGGCGAACGCGCGACAGCAGATTATGTGCGTCCAAACTGCAAACGCGCCGAAGTCAATTTAGAATTCGATTTAACCGCCACACCGACGGCTCTAAAATGGTTGCAAGACAACGATTTCGACGAAAATCACCACTGTTTAATTCGCCGCATCATCAATAATGACGGGCGTTCAAAAGCCTTCATCAATAATCGTCCCGTCACGTTACAAACGTTGCAAACGCTCACCCGCCAATTAGTTGAAATTCACGGACAACACGCCCATTTGACGCTACTTGAAAGCGATGAACAACGTCGATTACTGGATAATTTTGGTAAAAATGCTGATTTGCTAGAAAGCGTAAATAGTTGTTTTCGGAATTGGCAAACCGCACAACAGGAACTGCAACAATTACAGAAAAAACGTCATGAAGCGGAACAACGCCAAGCCTTATTTCGCTATCAACTCGATGAATTGGAAGCCTTGAATTTAGGGCAATTTGATTATGCCGCATTGTCTGAAACGCATCGAAAATTAGCAAACTTAGAGCAAATTTTAACGACTGGGCAAAATGAACTCGACGCGCTTTATGATGCTGATAAATCTGTACATCGCCAATTAAAAACATCGCTTAAAGCCCTAACGCATATCGAACAATTTGCTCCTGAATTAAAAAATGTGAATTCTTTGCTGGCAGAAGCGCAAATTCAAATCGAAGAAGCGATTTATGAATTAAGGCATTTTTTAGAAAACCAAGACGCAAATCCCGCCCAATTAAATGAAATTGAACAGCAAATTAGCGTGTTACAAACCTTGAGTCGCAAACATCACGTTAAACCCGAAGAACTTTTTGAATTACAACAGCATTTAAAAAATGAACTTGTACAACTCAGTCATAGCGGTGAGCGAATTACCGAATTGGAAGGTTTAACCGCCGATTATCGACACGCTTATTTTTTGTTAGCCGCTGAATTAACCGTCCAACGTCAAAAAAGTGCCAGAAAACTACAGCAATATATTTCGAAAATGATGAAAGAATTAGGGATGCCGAACGGGGAATTTTTAGTTGACGTGAATCCGTCAGCAACAGAGATACCTAAGTTAAACGGCAACGATAGCGTCATTTTCTTAATCAGCGCGAACGTTGGCTTACCGCCAAAACCGTTGTCAAAAGTAGCATCAGGTGGCGAATTATCACGGATTAGTCTGGCGATTCAAGTAACAACTGCGAACGATAAAACGACTCCGACCATGATTTTTGACGAAGTCGATTCAGGAATTGGCGGCGGCATTGCCGAAATTGTCGGACAAAAATTAAGTCAATTGAGTAAAAATCGTCAAGTTTTATGCGTGACACATTTACCGCAAGTCGCCGCGCAAGCCCACCACCATTTATACGTTGAAAAACAACATTACGACGAAATGACCGCCTCGCAAGTTCGATTGTTGAATCAGGACGAACGAATTTTAGAAACGGCGCGAATGCTAGGCGGTGTAGAAATGACCAAAAACACGTTGGCACATGCGCGGGAAATGTTGCTCAAAAAATAGTCTTCTCGTTTTTCAAACTTCGCCAATTATCTGACATATATCTTATAATCATTTGAAATAAATAAATTTTTTATTTTTGGCTTTCATCTTGCTGATAGCAAAACATTATTACTCGGATTCTACACCTGCCGATTCTATTCACAGTAAAAATGTCTAGCCTCCATTTATGAAAAAAAATAACCTGCGTCATTTGACTACCAGTTTCGCCGCCGCTTCATTGCTTGTTTGCTCGCAAAGCCACGCGCTCGGCATCGGTGAAATGAAACTGCAATCCGCACTCAATCAAACGTTGCAAGCTGAAATTGCACTGGTTTTATCCGAAGGCGAAAAAGCGACCGATTTCAAAATTGCCTTAGCTCCTAATGCTAAATTCGACGAAGCAGGAATTCCGTGGACGTTATTTTTATCTAAAATCAAATTTCAACCTGTGACGCAAAATGGCAAAACGGTCATTAAACTCACTTCCAGCGAAGTTTTGAAAGAACCCTTTTTGGATTTTTTACTCGAAATAAAATGGGCAAAAGGCAGCTTGTATCGTGAATTCACGGTGTTAGTCGATCCGCCGTCAGCTTATCAATCACCACAAATTATCGATTCCGCAAAACCAATTTTAGAAACACAATCCAACGAACCGTTGCGTTTTATTACTGCACCCTCTAATCCAATGGCGGTCGAAGTGACTTATGGTCCAATTCGTGAAAATGAAACGCTTTGGAATATCGCCGCACAATTTAATAAACAAAATAACGTCTCGGTAAATCGGATGTTAGCGGCAATTTCAATTGCGAATCCTGACGCATTTTTATCACGTCAATCGAATTTGCTGATTGTCGGAAAAACGTTAAAAATTCCCAGTTTTGTAGAATCGCCAAAATTCTTTGAGGCAACAAAAAACCTTTCTGCCAAACAGTCGAAACCTAAGGCGGTAAAAACGCCTGTCACGCAAGTAAAAGCCGTCGCGCCTAAAGAAAAACCTGTCACAAACCCGCTTGCTGCGATGGCAACGCCAAAAATCAGCAATGTTGCGACCGTGAAAGAACCTGTTAAAACAGAAACAGATTCATCAAAAAAAGTGGCAGAACTGGAAAAACAGCTTTCTGTTATGCAAAAAATGATTGCAGAAAAAGATGCACAAATGGTGGCGTTAAAATCGCCCGTTGTCGCATCGCCTGTCGTGCCTGCGATTCCATCACCGATTCAAACAACGCCAATTTCAACGGTAACGCCGTCTGTTTTACCACCACCGCCGCCTATTTCACCGATAATTAACACGACAACTACGCCAATTGCCGTCATGCCGCCACCCGCTTTGCCGATTATCGCTACTCCGCCTCCCACTGTTACACCTGTAGATGTATCTTTACCTGCCATAGTGGCGAATTATTGGGAAATTCCAACGGATATGTATTATTACGTTGCTGGGGGTGTTGGTTCGTTGTTATTGAGTCTTTTGGTTTTATTACGATTACGTCAACGAAAAACAGAGCAAGAAGAAGTTGTTGCTGAATCAGTAATTGTTACACCTGAAAACACTGCTGAAATCCAAGAAGAAAAAACTGAAAATACTTTTGAAACGCCCGAAGAATTGAAAAATAACACCGCGATGTTTGACGCGGAAGAATTTGATATAAATGATGCAGTATTTGAAGAAAATGCTTTCGCGAGTTTTGCCGATATTGTAAAAAATGATACCAATAAAAACGATGCCAGCAATGATATTCTGTTCAAAGTTGATGTCTACTGCACTTATGGCAACACTGAAAAAGCAGTGCAACTTTTGTTAGCCGAATTTACAAAAGATTCAAACCGACACGATTACGCAATTCGATTGCTAAAACTTTATCAAGCGGATGACAACAAAGCAGCATTTAAAGATTTTATATTTGAATTAGCAAAATTAGAGAAAAATGATTTGCCCGATTTTTGGATGAATGTTTCGGATCTTGCAGCAGAATTTTATCCTGAAGCTCTATTTTTTATGCCGCCACCCGCAATGCCTAATCAGTCCGCTACGTCCACAAATGAAATGCTTTCGAGTGTTGATACGGCTATGAAATTTGATGACGACTTAGATTTTGATTCGATGCGTTTTGATGAACCCGATGATGAAGAAATTATTTTTGGTGAATTGAAACTTGAGAAAACGTTAAATAATGCAACAGCCGATTTTCCTGAATTATCGAAAAAATTCGATGACGAAAACGCTTCAATTGATTTTGGTTTGAATTTTGGCACGGAAACAGTTGAACCTGAAACGGTGGCAGCAACCGAATTGAAAGACGAACTCGATTTTGGCTTAAATTTCGGTTCGTTTGAAACCGTTGAACCTGAAACGGTGGCAGCGACCGAATTGAAAGACGAACTCGATTTTGGCTTAAATTTCGGCACGTTTGAAACGGCAGAACCTGAAACGGTGGCAGCAACCGAATTGAAAGACGAACTCGATTTTGGCTTAAATTTCGGTTCGTTTGAAACCGTTGAACCTGAAACGGTGGCAGCGACCGAATTGAAAGACGAACTCGATTTTGGCTTAAATTTCGGCACGTTTGAAACGGCAGAACCTGAAACGGTGGCAGCAACCGAATTGAAAGACGAACTCGATTTTGGCTTAAATTTCGGTTCGTTTGAAAC
>CAZLGN010000039.1:107-4568 GCA_964558865.1 uncultured Methylomagnum sp. | reverse complement strand
CAACCGAATTGAAAGACGAACTCGATTTTGGCTTAAATTTCGGTTCGTTTGAAACGGTTGAACCTGAAACGGTGGCGGCAACCGAATTGAAAGACGAACTTGATTTGGGCTTAAATTTCGGCACGTTTGAAACGGTTGAACCTGAAACGGTAGCAGCAACCGAATTGAAAGACGAACTTGATTTGGGCTTAAATTTCGGCACGCTTGAAACAGTTAAACCTGAAACGGTGGCAGCAGCTAAATTGCCAGAAAGCGTTGAGTTTGATTTAAATTTTGGCAGTTTTGAAACGGCAGAAACGGCAGAACCTGAGCAAACTAAATTAGAATCAATTGTGAACCTTGAAAAATCTGATTTTAATGAAAAATCTGAACCTGTTAAAAGTTCACTGAACTTTGATAAGGTCAGCGATTTAATCAATGAAAAAGTCGTTGAAGCACATTCAAATTTGGCAAAACTTTATGAAGAAGAAAAACAAGACAATACGCTAGATTATTTGGACATGAGTGATTCGGAATTTGCTGCATCATTAGCAATTGAAGTTTTAAGAAAATGTGAAATTAAAGAACAGTTATGTCGCCAAAAAATTGCTCAAGAAGTTCTCAATAAATTGCGTTAAATGTCTGTGCTACAATTTGTGTTTTAATTAACCATTCTGAGAAATCGTTGAATTTATGAATAAAATGAGTAAGAAAAAAGTTTTTCTGTTGTTCGCCTCTGTGATTGGTTTGGTGGTGTTGCAACGTGAATTTTTAATTCCAGTCGCAAAAGATGCTGCAAAATCGGATTTATTTCTAATCGATAGTAAAGATCAAGGCAGCATGATTACGCAATCGAATGAAATGACGCAATTTGCTTTTGAACATTGTAATGTGTATCTCAAAAAAGATTTAGACGAAAAAACAACGGTAGTATTGCCTGAAAAGCCATTGAATGCGTGGAGTTTAGGGAATTATGAGTATGTTGTCAGCGCAGAAGCTGACGTTTCACATGAAGGTAGTGCGCCGAAAAAACATAAATACGTTTGCCGTATCAGTTACAAAAATGGCGATGACATTAGTGGTGCTAAAGATTTTGATAATTGGTCATTGGATGGTTTGTCAAAAGCTGACATCGAAAAATAACGCGCGTGGCTGGAGCAAATCGAACATTTTTTGCCCCAGCCTTCTAAGAATTTTTATCATCTGAAATGACTAAATGCAGTTCTTAATAATAAATTCACTTTGATTTGTGAATGAAGTTCGGAAGCACTAAACGGTTTTGTAATGCAATCAACCACGCCCAATTCTAAATTTATTTTGTCGTTAAGAGCATGATTCGAAGAAACTATTGAGATGACGGGAATGTTTTGCGTCAAGCTGCAACTTTTCAATTTATTGCAAATTCCCGACGATTCTTTAATGTCAGACGATTGGAAATTGACCAGTATTAGCGATGGTGTATATCGCAAAGCAGTATCCATGACATTTTTATCATTGTCAGCGTGTACTAAGTTGTAATCGTTAGACAATATATCGTCCAACATTGTCGTGTCGTCGTAGCGATTATCTACGATGAGAATCGTAAGATTATTATGGCTCATTTTGTCTAATCTCCAAAAAGTGTGAATTTATAAAATACGGGTTAAATGTAGCATGACCGTAGTATCAAATCAGTTTGGTTTTTGAAGAAATAAGCCGTCTAAAGTCTCAAATCGGCTTGGTTTTCAAAAAATTAAGCACGTTCAATATCGAAACTTAATACATTTGAAATCGAAAGTTGTTTCGTTAAAAGCATCAAAACTCTGTCCAACCCCAACGCAATGCCCGCGCAGTTTGGCAAACCATTTTCTAACGCTGCCAACAAATTCTCATCTTTTATGGCAGCGGGTAAATTTTTTTCTTGACGCAGTTGTATTTCAGCTTCAAAACGGCGATTTTGCTCGATTACATCCGTGAGTTCATGATAACCGTTGCCGAGTTCAATCCCATTTAAAAAAACCTCTACACGCTCGGTTATTAACGGATTTTCAGTATTCAAACGCGCTAACGAAGATTGGCAAGCGGGATAACCATAAACCAAACACAAACCACCCTGCCCTAAATTCGGCTGCACGCAAAAACTAAACAAAAAATCTAACCACAAAACATGGTTTTCGCCACAAATCGAAATGGCTTCGGGTAAATTGGCTTGTTTCGCAAACGCTGCATAGTCTTCAAATGAAAAAATCAGCGCGTTTAAACCTGTAAATTGTTCAAAAATAGCTTGATAACTCACCCGCTGTGGCGCGTTCAATTTGCCATCGAATAAAACGCCAAATAACATTTCAACTTCGGTCATCAATTGCGTTAAATCAAAATCTACGCGATACCATTCCAACATTGTAAATTCGGAATTATGAAAACGCCCCGCTTCGCCGTTTCGGAACACTTTGCAAATTTGAAAAATTGAACCGCTACCTGCTGCCAATAAACGTTTCATGGCAAATTCGGGCGATGTTTGTAGAAATAATGGCTGCCGATTGGGTGACGTTTCGTAAAACGTGGTAAAAAAATCGAGTTGTGAATCTGTGCCGCTTGCGTGACTGAGTAATGGTGTTTCGACTTCCAATACATTTTGTTGTGCAAAAAAAACGCGAATGTGTTGCAGCATTCGCGCTCGGATTTGCAATAATTCAATCGAACAATTGGGTTGCCATTGCATTGAATTTTGCATGAGGATTTATTCTTTTACGCGAGAAATATATTCGCCTGTTCGAGTATCAACTTTAATAATTTCACCTTGTGCGACAAATAACGGAACACGAACCACGGCACCTGTTGCTAATTTCGCAGGTTTTCCGCCGCCACCTGATGTATCGCCGCGAACACCAGGATCGGTTTCGACAATTTCTAATTCCACGAAATTCGCAGGCGTAACGGCTAATGGCGCATCATTCCATAACGTCACAGTACACATATCTTGGTCGCGTAACCACAATGCGGAATCACCGACAATTTTTGCATCCGCTTGATATTGTTCAAATGTATTTTGATCCATGAAGTGACGATAATCGCCATCGTTATATAAATACTGCATTTCTATATCGATAACATCAGCCCCTTCAAGTGATTCGCCTGATTTAAAGGTACGTTCAATCACCCGACCCGTTTTTAAATTACGAATTTTAACGCGATTGAATGCTTGTCCTTTTCCTGGTTTGACAAATTCGTTTTCGATAATCGCGCAGGGATCGTTATCCAACATTACTTTTAAACCCGATCTAAATTCATTTGTGCTAAAAACTGCCATTTTTTCCTCAAAAGGTTAAATAAAATAAAGCCGCATTATAATGGCTAGCAGGCTATCCTAAAAATTTTAAATCGGATTCAAAAACTCATGACTTCAAATTGGCAAACTCAACTCGCTAGTGCATTTACGGATATTGAAACGTTGTGTATTTATTTACAGCTTTCGCCTAACGACTTAAATTTGTCTGTCGCTGCTGCAAAACATTTTCCCTTGCGCGTGCCATTAGCTTTTGCAAAACGGATTGAAAAAGGAAATGTACACGATCCGTTACTACGCCAAATTTTGCCAATTTCTGATGAATTAAAAATTTATGCGGGTTTCATTGATGACCCCGTCGGTGATTTGAATGCAGTCAAACAAACGGGATTGCTGCATAAATATCACGGTCGTGTTTTATTGATTAACACGGGAGCTTGTGCGATTCACTGTCGGTATTGTTTTCGGCGTAATTTTCCTTACGCAGATTTGCAACTCAGCAAACAACAAGAAAGCGAAGTATTTCAAACAATTGAAAACGATAAAAGTATTCGAGAAGTTATTTTGAGCGGTGGCGATCCGTTGATGTTGAACGATGCGCGTCTCACTCGCCTATTTGAAGGATTAGAACAGATACCAACGTTAGAACGTATTCGAATCCATACTCGTTTGCCAATTGTGTTACCTAATCGCGTGACGGATGAATTATTGATGCTTTTAAAAAATAGCATGAAAAAAATTGTCGTTGTGGTGCATTGTAATCACGCTAATGAAATCGATATTGACGTAGCAAAAGCCTGTGAAAAGCTAAAATCAGCGGGGGTTACATTATTAAATCAATCTGTTTTATTACGCGGCGTTAATGATAATCCAGAAACATTATGTGATTTAAGTGAGCGATTATTTGAAATCGGTGTTTTGCCCTATTATTTACATTTCTTAGATAAAGCCACTGGCACGGGGCATTTTCAGGTTTTAGAACCTGAAGCGTTAGCGTTAATAACCACCGTGCAGAATCGTTTGCCTGGTTATTTAGTCCCTAAATTAGTGACTGAAAAAGCGGGTGAATTAGCAAAACAAAATTTATCGTAAAAATTTAGACTTTGTCTGGGATTTCCTCTTGGACTTCGTCCTGAATTTCCTCTTGAACTTCGTCTTGGATTTCGTCCTGAATTTCCTCTTGAACTTCGTCTTGGATTTCGTCCTGAATTTCCTCT
>CAZLGN010000038.1:0-13189 GCA_964558865.1 uncultured Methylomagnum sp. | reverse complement strand
TTGACGTTTTGCATCAGCGGTCTTTTTTTGCTCGGCAACAATAATGGGTGAGCTATCCAAAATGCTTGCGCCCCATTCTTGAGCAAATGCCTCTTCTGTTTGAATTACTGGCTGTATCATTTTTTCTGATTTTACCCCGCAAGTTAAATCATCTGCTGTTGTTACATTTTTTGCCTTCCAATTATCAACAGCTTCTTGAACATCTTTCGCGGTGACTTTTTCATGTTCAGATTTTACTTGTTGCCAAATTTCTATTTTCGCGTCATCTGGCACGCTCGTTAAGGGTCGCAATTGTGATTCTGGAATTTCTTCGGAACCAATTGGTTCCAATAAATTTTGAATATACGCTGACGTTGCTAATCGATTTAAATGTTGCCGCGTAAATCCCCATTCCTGTTCGCCGTATTGCTCCCAGCTTTCAAAACCTAAAACACACACCTTAGTTTTCGATACGATTGTGTTTCTTTAACAGACCACTCACATTTGATAAGCAGATCTACAAGCATTTGCCAGTGAGTTGAATCGGTTTTGCTGATTTCGTAGAGGTGGCGGGGCTTGTTTTGCAGTTCTTTTGTGTCGCACGTGCTACACAAACTAGAAAAAACCTGTGCTGCACCTATCCATTCTTTCAAAGACGTTTCACCCTTCCCGATAGCTTCAGCATAAGCCCTTACACCACCGCCTTTTTTTGCCTTGTCATTTACCATTTCAAGCGCATGAATACCTATTTCAAGTGCAAGCAATTCGCCTTGATTGTTAGCCTTTACTAGCTCCATATAGGCTGCTTCATCATCCATTTCTGTTATCCAGCACGGTATTTCAGATAGCCCCGCTTTGATTGCCGCTTGAACATCTTTAACACTCCACTCACATTTGATAAGCAGATCTGTTATTCGCGTCTAATCAGCATCTAAAGCCACCCGCCATATAGTTTAAGCAGGTGGCGCGTTTAAGATTAAGCAATTCGCCAAAAACTGGAATAGTTGGTGTACTTGCTCAAATCAGCATCTGGCATCAAATCTTTAAATGCAGCCGAATAACTAATCGGATGACGTTCGCAATACATTAGCTTGAACCCAAGACATTGACTTTCGACATGACCGCACTCAATTGTGATTTGTTCCAGCAACGCTTTTGCCTTCAGATCGCTTTCTTTGATTGATTCTTTTAGTTCTGCATATTCAGTCATCATTTTTCTAACTTTTGCGCTTGTTACTTTTTTGTACTGCTTTTCAGTTTTCATGTTTTCCTTTTTTTGGGTTGTGTGTTGCTGAAAAATGGCTTTTCACACTTTTTCACGATTTCACAATTCACGCCCCTTAGGGTGGCGTGATGTTATGTGAATTATTCACGATTCACGAAAATTCACGAATGTGAGAAAACGTGAATCGTGAATTGACTATTTACAAGGTCTGTAGCGGATAGGGTGCTTTTGCTGTCCAAATGTAGTCACCAATCACGCCGATAAAACCGCAGTCGTGAAGTTTTTTTCTAACGCGGTCAAATTTCACACGTTTTGCCTGTTTTTCCTTTTCAGGCTCACTTGTTACTGTGATTACTTCGTAAGATAAATCTAGCCAACTGCGAATCGTTGTGACTTTTGCAGGAATGTTGTTTTTACTGTCAGTAAACAAATCAGTTACTATTTTTGGCGGTGCTGTTGTGCTTTCGCCATCATCAATAATTTTCTGTAACACGTTTAGGATTTTGCGCTCGTCACTGTTAATGCTTTTTTTACTATCGGATTTCACATAATCCGCCTTTTGCAATACAAGACTTGTAATTGGTTCCAGTTCGTCTGGGTCATCGTTTGGAATGTTCAAATCAACTTCAATCGCTGCCATGTGAATAGGCATAAAATCAGCGTTATCCTTTAGCTTTCCAGTGGTCATGGTTGTTGTGAAGTCGTTATTTCGCTTCAGCATGAATGCAAAATCTACGTTACCTTCAAATGCACTCGCACCGCGCATTCCTTTATCCGCATCTTTGCCTGTGTGATGCACAACGATTGACGATGTTTTAAATGTCGTGCGACAAGTATCACGAACCAAATTGAGTACAGAACCCACCGCGCCGTTATCGTTCTCATTAGTTGAACCGATTAAAGATGCAAACGTATCAAACACAACTAAAACGGGTTTTACTTGCTCAATTAAGAGCCTTAGATCCGTCATGTCGTCATCTTTATCAATTCGCATCGAATCATTTAATAAGTGAAAGTCGTCATCGTTGTTAAATTCGCCATGCTTAATAACTAACGCTCTCAATCGTCTGTCTATTGAACCTTCGCCGCAAACGTAAATGACTGAACCTTGCTTTTTAACGTCATACCCCATGAAAGCGCGACCGTTCGCTATGCAGTGCGCCATCTCCAATACTGCAAATGATTTGAACGCCATTGACGCGCCACACAAAATGCCGTGCTTGTCTTGTTCCAAAATGCCTTTAATTAACCACACTGGGGCTTTAGCATTGCGTGCTAAATCATTGCCTTTTGTTGTTGTGAACCTTGAAAGCGGCTTAGTTGGTTCGATTGATGCCAATTTACTTTTGGCGGGGTCTTTTGCCGTGTCGTGTGGCGCGTCACTGTTGAATGTTTCGCCTGTTAATGTTGTGCCGTCACTCATTGTAAAAAATCCCATGACTACACCCCCGCCATAGTTAAATAATCGTTCCAGTCATAACCTTCTATTGGCGGTATTAGGTACGAACCACCGCAAACCATCGCCGCTGCTTTTGCTGCATTTTGTCCAACCTGATTTGAATCGTTATCACCGCAAATAATGATTTCAGATTGTTTGAACAATCGGCGCATAACCCGCGCCACGTCTGCTAAATTACCGCTATCCATTGCACACGCTACAAAATTGCCACTGTCCTCATGCAAACTTGCTCCAGTTGCGAAACCTTCGCACACTAGAATTTTGTCAGTCGGTTTTCCAATTGGTACAAAACAGGATTTCTTCGCGCCACCTGTTAAAAACCTTTTGCCGCCATTAACATCAATGTATTGAAGTGTTGAAATAGCACGTTGTTCGTTCCACAACGCAATGACTAAGTCAGTGCCTAAAATGCGGGCGGAATGGGGCTGTATGCCCTTTTTGGTTAAATATGGATGTGTTGTTGCGGGTGTTGATACTTGCCACGTTAGATTTGCCTTTATGGCGGATACTTTGTGGGCTTGCGCTTGTTCTTCAGCTCGTTGCTTTTTAGCTTGCTCAATTTGTTTAATGTCTGATTGCGTCAACTTGCGAGGTTTGCCGCTTGCTGTCCAGTTACCGCTTATTCCTTTGCTGAAATAGCAGAACCATCCGCTGGGGTTGTTGTCATTGTGCAAGATGTAAGCGAGGTTTTTTGAGCCTTTCTTATCACCAATAACGTGAGCGCGTTGTAATTTGCCATCATCAATAATGGCGGATGCTGTTTGAATGTCGTAATTGAGTAATTCGACTGTAAAACTTTGGATTGTGTCGTATGACATGGTTAGCTCTCCAATATGAAATTGAATAGCCACTAAACGGATTTATAGCGCGAGGCTATACTTTTTGAAAGGGCAAAGTGTGCTAAAATATAAGCTCAAATATGCCCTTCAATAACGTCTGTGGTTATTGATTAACGATTGAATGATTTGCCGTCAATTCAATCGGGGTTATTTTACCAGCATTGCAAGCCGCGCCGATAGCAATATCACGCGGCTTTTGTGTATCTGGTGTTTCGCTTTCAAATTCGTCATCGTCAACGCTTACAGTATTGATACCGTTCGCCATTTCATAAAACATCTTAAAGAATGGGTGCATTTCAGCGCGTTCTACTTCGCTTGCTGATTCATAAGCGAGTACAACTACGTCAAACATATTTTCACATTCAGCTAAACGATTAACTGGTGCTGGTGCATTCATACGCGCTTCAAATTCTGCTATTTCAGCATCAGTGAAAGTGTAAGGTGTGTTTAGTGAGAAAAATGGTTGTTGATTCATTTCGCACCGCCTTTTCTGGCAGTACGTTTAATTAAATTGATTTTGTAATGATTGTAAAAGCGTGAACGCTTCATGTTTATAGCTCCAAAGTATTTAACAAAATCCGCGCGTTACGCGGGTTTAAAAGGTGTTAAATGCTTTGTGCTAACGAATCTATTTGAGAGGTGTTATCGCGTGCGAAGTGACTAAACAATATGCAATTTGACGCGCCACTGTCTGTCGTAATTTGATTGGTTGTGCATTTACCTAGTAATCGGCTTAACGTTAAGTTATTCGCCAATATACGGATAGTTTTGAGGGCTACTTTAAGATTGCTCGAAACAATGTCAGCAATTTTTAATTTCTGCTCTTCAATCGCCGCATCAAACATTGATTGATTACATTTTCTTTTGAGCTGTTTTTTCTGGTCATGTTCCAGCATTCGCAATTCAGATTGATAACGTTTATCAGATTTTTTCTTTGCTGCATGAATCAACATTAACAATTGCAACCGTCTACCTATCGCATCCGCCAAACTCACGTCTCTATTCGATAACGCATCACAGCGCATTACACACAGTTTTTCAACTGTTGCTAAATACGTCATGTCGCTTGAATGGAATAGTTGCATTAGTTTTTATGCCTGTTGTTGCGTTGGTTGCATCCGATACGCCCTAACCATATTATCAATGGCTGGAATTAAAGATACTGGAACACGAACCTGTTTAGTTTGTTCAGCGTTGCGAGGTCTGCCCATTTTCTTTGTTGGGGATTTCATTTTATGGCGTTCCTTTCGTTACTTATTGTTTTAATAAATGCTACACGATACTTTATTATAAAGCAAATCTTTTTGTGTTAAATTCCATTCACCAATTCCACTTTGTTCAAACGCGCCACTATTCAAACTGTGCCATGATGCACACTTGAACCCTGTACAGCATTCAAAAATGAATTAGGTTGTTGTACGCTCAACCGAATTACACGCTACAAGCCACGAATGATAATCATTTTAAATTTAGAAAAAATAAAGTTACTGTAAATGTTACTGCAAATTTGTTTCGTGACTGCTAAATCGACATTGTTTTTATATCCACGCGCCACCATTCAAACTTGATTGACGCAATTTCAATTTCAGGAATTGCAGATAATGGGCGCAAATGTCTTTCAGGAATCTGCTCGCCGCCCATGGGCGGCAAAGCGTTTTCAATTCGTGCCGCAGTTGCCAATCTATCTAACTGGCTTTTACTGTAGTTCCACTCTTTTTCCCCGTACTGTTCCCATACAGTGATTCAAGATGCACTGTGTTATATCTTACTCAAATCATTCAAAACTAGGCACACCGATACAGATACGCCCTAAAACCGATTCTGCCTAAAACCATACTTTTTCTGTGGGATTTAATAACCTTACTTTTTGTAATGCCATTAAAACTTACACGCATTTACTATGCCATTCTCTTACAAGCCACGCCATTAGTGGTCTGTAGCGTTATGGAATGATTATTGCAAAGGCGAATAATTACCACATAAAGTTTGTGGTTATAATTACCTACTAAACTGTGTGGTATTTAGCAAATACGCGGGGTGTGGCGCGTTTGCATCGGCACACTCGGTTAGAAAATAAGCAGAATAGGGCATGATGCCAGTAATGGCGCGGGTTGTGGCTGTTTATCGTGTGGTTTGGGCATCGTGTTGTATACAGATATGAACGTCCTTTCACGTCTGTATACAATCAAATTCTGGACAATAAAAAACCCGCCAATAAAGCGGGTTCGTTCACTCAATTACTCAATTCAAATAGCTTGCAATGAATAAGCCTATTTCAGTCGATAAAATCATAAATGGTGCGTTGTAAATCAATCTATCTAAAATCATCTTAAATGCCCTCTACGGTGGGTTAAAATGTAGAACCTTTCAAAGTGTTCTACGGCTTTGTTAATTGCCGCGCTGTTGTCGCAACGTGGCAAAGGTTTTACTTCAATTGGGTTTGGTTATAAATTGGCTGAAATATGAACGCGCCACCATAAATGCCATTATCGTTATCAGTAAAAAACGTTTTCGCACGTTCCTTGAATTGCTCCAACGATTCATTTTCAGATCGCGTAACTGATAAACCGTTGCAATCGTAGCCGATTAAATCCGTATCATCGTCATAACAAACAACGCTGAAAACGATTATTTTCTTTTCGCGTTCAATCGGTTTTAGCTTTATTTCAATTGCTTTCATTCTTTGCTTCAAATTCATTTCAATGCCTGTTGCTCTAATTGTTCAATACGTTGTTCAAAATCACTTAATTCAATAGTTTTTCTCAATTCGCCTAACATCCAAGTGAGTTTTGTTCCTGTTTGCGCGTCAATGATTTCACTTCTACATTCACGATAAACTTTTGCCATTTCGCGTCTTACGTCTTGAACAGTGCTTAATTCGCACCTGTAACGCTTGCTTTTCTGTGGTGGCATGGTTTCAACGTCACCTGTTACGCCGTCTATTATCACGGGTTCAAGATTACTCATTTTTTAACCCGTTCAATCAGGGCATTAACAATCGATGCTTTTACAATTCGGGTTGTGCTTTCAATGCCATTTTTCGCAATGTAATCGGCTACTTTATCGCTTAACCACTGATTACGATTAGCGGGTGCAATCAATTCGAGTGCTTTCATATATTCAGGTTCAAGGCTAATGTGTTGCCGCCCTGTTTTACCTGTAACACTAAATGCAATCGCTGTGAATTGATTAAACCGACTTTCGCGCTTTGTCTTGTTTCGTGTTTTAGTTGTTGATTGTTTTACTGGTAATGCAATAACAACGGGTTCGGGTTCAACAGCATCCGCCAATATAACGGGTTCACTCAATGCTGTTTGCTGATTTAACTTTGCGCGTTCAATTTCAAGGATTGCTAATTTATCGCTTTCGCTTATTCGACTATCAATGCCGATGCCGTTTGCTATCCGATACGGCTTTGTTAAATCGGCTGCGGCTTGACTGCAAAATGTTCGCCCGTGTATCAATTCCAGTTCGCGCCTAAAGTTCATTGTTATTCCAGCGTCTATTTAATGATGCAATTATAACATGATTGTCTTACCTGTAACACAATAATCACAACAACAAATAGACGATAAAATAAATACGCTTATTCTGTGCCATTTCATAACTCGATGTTTTTAATTATGTTTCATGTGGAACAATCAACACGGAATTACACCATGAATGCGGATGATAAAAATCGTATTTTATGCAAATCCGTCTTAAAACCCACACCTTAGTTTTCGATACGATTGCTTAACTCACGCGCTTGTTTTTCAGTCAATGCGAATTGAATTGTGTCTTTTGCAGCAACGGCTTCAGCCGCTTCTTTCTTCAAACGTTGAATTTCTTTAATCGTTACGTCTTCGCCAGATTCGATGCGCTCAATTACAGTTTCTTTTAATTCTTCGGGTGCTGATAAAAGCTCAACAACCTGTGAATATCCCAGGCGCGATGTCGCGCCTGACGAATCTAATAATTCGGGAAACTGCTTTGAAATTTGAATGTAGCGATTAGCCTTGCTTCAATCAAATCTAAGCCGATTTCAATAATATCTTCGGCGGTACGTTTCAAACGGATTTTACCTTCGGAACCAATTGGTTCCAATAAATTTTGAATATACGCTGACGTTGCTAATCGATTTAAATGTTGCCGCGTAAATCCCCATTCCTGTTCGCCGTATTGCTCCCAGCTTTCAAAACCTAAAACACACACCTTAGTTTTCGATACGATTGTGTTTCTTTAACAGACCACTCACATTTGATAAGCAGATCTACAAGCATTTGCCAGTGAGTTGAATCGGTTTTGCTGATTTCGTAGAGGTGGCGGGGCTTGTTTTGCAGTTCTTTTGTGTCGCACGTGCTACACAAACTAGAAAAAACCTGTGCTGCACCTATCCATTCTTTCAAAGACGTTTCACCCTTCCCGATAGCTTCAGCATAAGCCCTTACACCACCGCCTTTTTTTGCCTTGTCATTTACCATTTCAAGCGCATGAATACCTATTTCAAGTGCAAGCAATTCGCCTTGATTGTTAGCCTTTACTAGCTCCATATAGGCTGCTTCATCATCCATTTCTGTTATCCAGCACGGTATTTCAGATAGCCCCGCTTTGATTGCCGCTTGAACATCTTTAACACTCCACTCACATTTGATAAGCAGATCTGTTATTCGCGTCTAATCAGCATCTAAAGCCACCCGCCATATAGTTTAAGCAGGTGGCGCGTTTAAGATTAAGCAATTCGCCAAAAACTGGAATAGTTGGTGTACTTGCTCAAATCAGCATCTGGCATCAAATCTTTAAATGCAGCCGAATAACTAATCGGATGACGTTCGCAATACATTAGCTTGAACCCAAGACATTGACTTTCGACATGACCGCACTCAATTGTGATTTGTTCCAGCAACGCTTTTGCCTTCAGATCGCTTTCTTTGATTGATTCTTTTAGTTCTGCATATTCAGTCATCATTTTTCTAACTTTTGCGCTTGTTACTTTTTTGTACTGCTTTTCAGTTTTCATGTTTTCCTTTTTTTGGGTTGTGTGTTGCTGAAAAATGGCTTTTCACACTTTTTCACGATTTCACAATTCACGCCCCTTAGGGTGGCGTGATGTTATGTGAATTATTCACGATTCACGAAAATTCACGAATGTGAGAAAACGTGAATCGTGAATTGACTATTTACAAGGTCTGTAGCGGATAGGGTGCTTTTGCTGTCCAAATGTAGTCACCAATCACGCCGATAAAACCGCAGTCGTGAAGTTTTTTTCTAACGCGGTCAAATTTCACACGTTTTGCCTGTTTTTCCTTTTCAGGCTCACTTGTTACTGTGATTACTTCGTAAGATAAATCTAGCCAACTGCGAATCGTTGTGACTTTTGCAGGAATGTTGTTTTTACTGTCAGTAAACAAATCAGTTACTATTTTTGGCGGTGCTGTTGTGCTTTCGCCATCATCAATAATTTTCTGTAACACGTTTAGGATTTTGCGCTCGTCACTGTTAATGCTTTTTTTACTATCGGATTTCACATAATCCGCCTTTTGCAATACAAGACTTGTAATTGGTTCCAGTTCGTCTGGGTCATCGTTTGGAATGTTCAAATCAACTTCAATCGCTGCCATGTGAATAGGCATAAAATCAGCGTTATCCTTTAGCTTTCCAGTGGTCATGGTTGTTGTGAAGTCGTTATTTCGCTTCAGCATGAATGCAAAATCTACGTTACCTTCAAATGCACTCGCACCGCGCATTCCTTTATCCGCATCTTTGCCTGTGTGATGCACAACGATTGACGATGTTTTAAATGTCGTGCGACAAGTATCACGAACCAAATTGAGTACAGAACCCACCGCGCCGTTATCGTTCTCATTAGTTGAACCGATTAAAGATGCAAACGTATCAAACACAACTAAAACGGGTTTTACTTGCTCAATTAAGAGCCTTAGATCCGTCATGTCGTCATCTTTATCAATTCGCATCGAATCATTTAATAAGTGAAAGTCGTCATCGTTGTTAAATTCGCCATGCTTAATAACTAACGCTCTCAATCGTCTGTCTATTGAACCTTCGCCGCAAACGTAAATGACTGAACCTTGCTTTTTAACGTCATACCCCATGAAAGCGCGACCGTTCGCTATGCAGTGCGCCATCTCCAATACTGCAAATGATTTGAACGCCATTGACGCGCCACACAAAATGCCGTGCTTGTCTTGTTCCAAAATGCCTTTAATTAACCACACTGGGGCTTTAGCATTGCGTGCTAAATCATTGCCTTTTGTTGTTGTGAACCTTGAAAGCGGCTTAGTTGGTTCGATTGATGCCAATTTACTTTTGGCGGGGTCTTTTGCCGTGTCGTGTGGCGCGTCACTGTTGAATGTTTCGCCTGTTAATGTTGTGCCGTCACTCATTGTAAAAAATCCCATGACTACACCCCCGCCATAGTTAAATAATCGTTCCAGTCATAACCTTCTATTGGCGGTATTAGGTACGAACCACCGCAAACCATCGCCGCTGCTTTTGCTGCATTTTGTCCAACCTGATTTGAATCGTTATCACCGCAAATAATGATTTCAGATTGTTTGAACAATCGGCGCATAACCCGCGCCACGTCTGCTAAATTACCGCTATCCATTGCACACGCTACAAAATTGCCACTGTCCTCATGCAAACTTGCTCCAGTTGCGAAACCTTCGCACACTAGAATTTTGTCAGTCGGTTTTCCAATTGGTACAAAACAGGATTTCTTCGCGCCACCTGTTAAAAACCTTTTGCCGCCATTAACATCAATGTATTGAAGTGTTGAAATAGCACGTTGTTCGTTCCACAACGCAATGACTAAGTCAGTGCCTAAAATGCGGGCGGAATGGGGCTGTATGCCCTTTTTGGTTAAATATGGATGTGTTGTTGCGGGTGTTGATACTTGCCACGTTAGATTTGCCTTTATGGCGGATACTTTGTGGGCTTGCGCTTGTTCTTCAGCTCGTTGCTTTTTAGCTTGCTCAATTTGTTTAATGTCTGATTGCGTCAACTTGCGAGGTTTGCCGCTTGCTGTCCAGTTACCGCTTATTCCTTTGCTGAAATAGCAGAACCATCCGCTGGGGTTGTTGTCATTGTGCAAGATGTAAGCGAGGTTTTTTGAGCCTTTCTTATCACCAATAACGTGAGCGCGTTGTAATTTGCCATCATCAATAATGGCGGATGCTGTTTGAATGTCGTAATTGAGTAATTCGACTGTAAAACTTTGGATTGTGTCGTATGACATGGTTAGCTCTCCAATATGAAATTGAATAGCCACTAAACGGATTTATAGCGCGAGGCTATACTTTTTGAAAGGGCAAAGTGTGCTAAAATATAAGCTCAAATATGCCCTTCAATAACGTCTGTGGTTATTGATTAACGATTGAATGATTTGCCGTCAATTCAATCGGGGTTATTTTACCAGCATTGCAAGCCGCGCCGATAGCAATATCACGCGGCTTTTGTGTATCTGGTGTTTCGCTTTCAAATTCGTCATCGTCAACGCTTACAGTATTGATACCGTTCGCCATTTCATAAAACATCTTAAAGAATGGGTGCATTTCAGCGCGTTCTACTTCGCTTGCTGATTCATAAGCGAGTACAACTACGTCAAACATATTTTCACATTCAGCTAAACGATTAACTGGTGCTGGTGCATTCATACGCGCTTCAAATTCTGCTATTTCAGCATCAGTGAAAGTGTAAGGTGTGTTTAGTGAGAAAAATGGTTGTTGATTCATTTCGCACCGCCTTTTCTGGCAGTACGTTTAATTAAATTGATTTTGTAATGATTGTAAAAGCGTGAACGCTTCATGTTTATAGCTCCAAAGTATTTAACAAAATCCGCGCGTTACGCGGGTTTAAAAGGTGTTAAATGCTTTGTGCTAACGAATCTATTTGAGAGGTGTTATCGCGTGCGAAGTGACTAAACAATATGCAATTTGACGCGCCACTGTCTGTCGTAATTTGATTGGTTGTGCATTTACCTAGTAATCGGCTTAACGTTAAGTTATTCGCCAATATACGGATAGTTTTGAGGGCTACTTTAAGATTGCTCGAAACAATGTCAGCAATTTTTAATTTCTGCTCTTCAATCGCCGCATCAAACATTGATTGATTACATTTTCTTTTGAGCTGTTTTTTCTGGTCATGTTCCAGCATTCGCAATTCAGATTGATAACGTTTATCAGATTTTTTCTTTGCTGCATGAATCAACATTAACAATTGCAACCGTCTACCTATCGCATCCGCCAAACTCACGTCTCTATTCGATAACGCATCACAGCGCATTACACACAGTTTTTCAACTGTTGCTAAATACGTCATGTCGCTTGAATGGAATAGTTGCATTAGTTTTTATGCCTGTTGTTGCGTTGGTTGCATCCGATACGCCCTAACCATATTATCAATGGCTGGAATTAAAGATACTGGAACACGAACCTGTTTAGTTTGTTCAGCGTTGCGAGGTCTGCCCATTTTCTTTGTTGGGGATTTCATTTTATGGCGTTCCTTTCGTTACTTATTGTTTTAATAAATGCTACACGATACTTTATTATAAAGCAAATCTTTTTGTGTTAAATTCCATTCACCAATTCCACTTTGTTCAAACGCGCCACTATTCAAACTGTGCCATGATGCACACTTGAACCCTGTACAGCATTCAAAAATGAATTAGGTTGTTGTACGCTCAACCGAATTACACGCTACAAGCCACGAATGATAATCATTTTAAATTTAGAAAAAATAAAGTTACTGTAAATGTTACTGCAAATTTGTTTCGTGACTGCTAAATCGACATTGTTTTTATATCCACGCGCCACCATTCAAACTTGATTGACGCAATTTCAATTTCAGGAATTGCAGATAATGGGCGCAAATGTCTTTCAGGAATCTGCTCGCCGCCCATGGGCGGCAAAGCGTTTTCAATTCGTGCCGCAGTTGCCAATCTATCTAACTGGCTTTTACTGTAGTTCCACTCTTTTTCCCCGTACTGTTCCCATACAGTGATTCAAGATGCACTGTGTTATATCTTACTCAAATCATTCAAAACTAGGCACACCGATACAGATACGCCCTAAAACCGATTCTGCCTAAAACCATACTTTTTCTGTGGGATTTAATAACCTTACTTTTTGTAATGCCATTAAAACTTACACGCATTTACTATGCCATTCTCTTACAAGCCACGCCATTAGTGGTCTGTAGCGTTATGGAATGATTATTGCAAAGGCGAATAATTACCACATAAAGTTTGTGGTTATAATTACCTACTAAACTGTGTGGTATTTAGCAAATACGCGGGGTGTGGCGCGTTTGCATCGGCACACTCGGTTAGAAAATAAGCAGAATAGGGCATGATGCCAGTAATGGCGCGGGTTGTGGCTGTTTATCGTGTGGTTTGGGCATCGTGTTGTATACAGATATGAACGTCCTTTCACGTCTGTATACAATCAAATTCTGGACAATAAAAAACCCGCCAATAAAGCGGGTTCGTTCACTCAATTACTCAATTCAAATAGCTTGCAATGAATAAGCCTATTTCAGTCGATAAAATCATAAATGGTGCGTTGTAAATCAATCTATCTAAAATCATCTTAAATGCCCTCTACGGTGGGTTAAAATGTAGAACCTTTCAAAGTGTTCTACGGCTTTGTTAATTGCCGCGCTGTTGTCGCAACGTGGCAAAGGTTTTAC